>JBKPPN010000262.1:0-8151 GCA_046733575.1 Candidatus Methylomirabilota bacterium
ATCTCGCCCTGACCGCGGCCTGGCAGAGTCCCACCACGCGGCGCCCGCTCGCGTGGGACGCCGACATCGCGGTGTTCCGCGACGGCGCCGGCGAGACGTTCCCGTGCTTCGCGGACGAGATTCCCGACTTCCGTCCCGGCGCGCGTCGGCTCGCCGCCGACGAGGTCGACGAGATCCGGCAGCGACTCGCGACCGCCTGGGACGCCGCCGATGCCGATGTGCTCACGCCGCAGGCGCTGACCATCGGGCCGGAGCCGGCCACCCGGCGCTTCTGGCGTCAGACGGCGCGCGGGGAAGCGCTCGCGTTCGCGGCGTGGTGCGCGCGCGGATGTCCGCGCTATCGGCAGCGCGACAGCATGGAGCGCTATCGCACGGTCACCGACGTGTATCCGAGCGCGCTGCGGCGCCGCGTCACGGTGCTCGCGGGCGATCACGTGGCGACGGCGCCGCTGGCCTTCTTCAAGCGGCTGAGCCTCGACCCGCTCGTCGAGCTCATCCGCCAGCACGACGTCCGCTCCGTCCTCGACTTCGGCTGCGGCTGGGGCGCCAACACCATCATCCTCCGCCAGCTGTTCCCCGACCTCGAGGTGTGGTCCTTCGACTACAGCCCCGAGCGCGTCGTCAACACCCAGTTCAATCTCCGGCGTCTGGGGCTCACGCCGTACCGGCTCTTCGTGGCCGACGGCAGTCGTCTGCCCTTGCCCGACGCCGCCGTCGACCTCGTCGTCTCCACGCACGTGCTGGAGCAGATGAACGAGGTGCTGCCCGCGGCGATGCGCGAGACGTATCGGGTCGCGCGACGGTTCGCGTACCACGTGGAGCCGGCGTATCGCTTCGCCCGATGGCCGCATCGGCTCCGTGTGCGACGCCTCGGCTATCCCCGCGACATCCGCACGCCCGCGACGGCCGCGGGCTGGCGTGTCGCCGAGCACGAGCCGGCCACGCCGGCCTGGGGCCGGACGCCGGGCGAGCTGCTCCTGCTCGAGAAAGCGTCGCCGTGAGACTGGCGCTCGTCACGCCGAAGGTGAATCTCGAGACGGGCGGAGGCAGCCACTACAGTTTGCTGCTCTACGCGACCGCGCTCCGGCATCTCGACGTCGACGTCGACGTGTACGCGCTGAATCCGCTCGCCGCGAGCGCGATCGACGCGTTCACGTCGGCCGGGGTCACGCTGCACGATCTGGGCGGGCGGCCGGAAGGCGAGCAAGCGGACCGCCTCGGTCGCGCCGACGGCGACGTGATCTTCTTCGACACCAACCTCCGGCTCTCGTACGAGGTGAAGCGACGCTTTCCGTCGCGCTGCATCGGCGTGCACATCTCGACGCTGTCGGGGTTCTGCACGAACCTGGCGCGCCAGGCCGACGACTGCTGGCTGACCTGCTCGCACGCCACGCGCGTGCGTCACCACGCCGGCTCGCTCGTGGACCGCGCGCGCTACGTCGTGCGCGGTCGCGCCACGGTCGCTCGCCTCGCGCGCGGGTTCCGGTCGCTGGACGGCTGCGTCTTCCCGTCGCCGCAGACGGTCGCGGCGTATCGGCTGTACGGGCTCGATCCCGACAGGTGCTTCGTGGTTCCCGAGTGTCTCGATCTCGGGTGGATCAACCGATTCCGCGCCGCGCCATTCGGCTCGAGCGGCGGTCCGCTCACGGTGCTCTATGTCGGCACGCTCGCCCGCTACAAGGGGATGAGCCTCCTGTTCGACGCGCTCCGGCGGCTCACGCGGCCGTGGCGCGCCCGCATCTACGGCGACGGTGACGACCACGCCGCCGTCCAGGCGTTCGCCAACGAGTTCCCGGGCCGGGTCGACTACCGCGGTCACGTCACGAACGCCCAGCTGTTTCCCGAGCTCGACGGGGGCGACTTCCTCTTCGTGCACCCGTGCCTGTGGTTCGAGGCGCTCGGGCGGGGAATCCTGGAGGCCATGGCACTGGAGATTCCCGTCCTCGTTCCCGACGTGGGCGGCCCGGCGTGGAGCGTCACGCCCGGCGTGACCGGCCTCCACTACCGGCACCGCGACGCCGCCGCGCTCGCCCGCGGCATCGAGTGGGCCGCCGACCATCCGGACGACGTCCGCGCCTACGCCGCGGCGGGACGCGCCGCGGCCGCCCGGTACGATCACTGGACGGTGGGCCGAGAGTGGCGCGACACGTTCGCGCGGATCGCGACGGAACGGATGGCGCCCGCGCATGCGTGACCAGGCGCGCTGGGTCTACGAGGTCTACCGTCTCAACCGGGTCGGCGTGCTGCTCGCGTTCGGCGCCGCGGTGCTCGCCGCCGTGGCCGAGATCGCGGGGATCATGCTCTATTACCCCATCTTCGCGCTGCTCGCCGGCACGCAGGCGACGGCCGCGGCGGGAAGGATCGGCCCCGCGGTCGGCGTGCTGCTCGGCGCGCATCCCGGGCTCGCCATCCTGCTCGCGGCGCTGGTGGGCGTGATGCTGGTGCGCGCGGTCTGTCTCTACGTCTCGCGACTCGTGTCGAACCACTACGAGCTGGAGTTCAACCTCCGCTTGAAGCGACGGTTCCTCGCGCAGCTCACCGGGGCCCGCTGGAGCTTCGTGCTGTGCGCTCAGCCCGGCGCGCTCCTCAACACGTTCGGCACCTACACCAAGTCCGCCAGCCGCGGGCTCTTCTACCTGGTGGAGCTGGTGATCGGCACGGTGTCGTGCGCGGCCTACCTCGCCTTCGCGCTCTACACCTCGCCGGTGCTCGCCCTGTTCGTCTTCGCCCTCGCCGTCATCGCGGTGCCGCTCCTGCGCGGGATCTACGGCCGCATCAAGCGGCTCGTGGAGCTGAACATCGAGCTGCAGAACCAGCTCACCGCGAAGTTCCTCGACTACCTTCGCGGCTTCAAGACCCTCAAGGGCATGTCGCTGGAGCGCTTCGCGCTGGCCGAGCTGGATCGCGACGTCGTCCGCTACACCCTGAACGAGGGCCGGTCCTTCCGGATCCAGGCCGGGCTGCAGGCGATGGGCGAGCCGCTCTTCGCGCTCCTGGGCGCGGTGTTCCTGCTCGGCGCTCACTACGGGTTCGCGGTCGGACTGGAGACCGTCGTCGTGTTCTTCGTCCTGCTCACGCGCTCGTACGGACGGCTGAACGAGGTGCAGTCGAACTTCGGACGACTGGTGCGCAACGCCCCCGAGATCCGCGTGTGCGAGGAGCTCGGGTCCGCCGCGCTCGCCGCGGCTGAACCGTCGCGCGGTCGCGCCGTCGACGGGCGGATCGTGCTGCTGGAGCTCGACGACGTCGACGTGGAGTATCCCGACGGCACGCGCGTGCTGCAGCGCGTGTCGCTGCGGCTGCCCGTCGAGCACGGGTTGATCGCTATCGTCGGCCCGTCCGGGGCGGGCAAGTCGACGCTCCTCGACGTGCTGTCGGGACTCCTGTCGCCCGTGCACGGCGCCTACCGCATCAACGGGATCGACGTGCCCGCTCTCGACCTGCACGCGCTGCGCGCGCGCATGGGTGTCGTGCCGCAGAGCCCGGTGCTGTTCGGTCGGACGATCCTCGAGAACATCAGCCTCCGACCGGCCGCGGAGACCGACGCCTCGCGCGTCGCCGCCGCCGCGCGCATGGCGGACGCGCACGACTTCGTCATGCGCCTGGCGCACGGCTACGACACCGTGATGGGCGAAGCGGGGGCGAGCCTGTCGATGGGACAGATGCAGCGGCTCTCCATCGCGCGCGCGCTCTTTCAGGACCCCGAGATCCTCTTCTGCGACGAGCCCACCAGCGCCCTCGACAGCCGGGCCGCGGGCGAGGTCATGCGGGTCGTGCTGCGCCTCGCCGAGCGCTATCCTGTCCTCCTCGTGACCCACAGCGAGGAGATCCGCCGGTCCGCCCGCACCCAGCTCGTCGTCGAGGATCACGGCGTCCGTGTCGTCGACTGCGCCCCCGCCGGAGTGACGCGATGACGGTCCGCGCCGTCGCCCGCGCCGCCCAGCCCGTGTGCCTCATCACGCCGCCGTCGGTGTTCCTGCTCGACGAGCGCGTGTTCATGACGCTCGGCATCCTGCGCGTCGCGGCCGCGCTGGAGGCGGCGGGCCATCCCGTGGAGATGCTCGACTTCTCCGGAATCGAGAACTGGGAGGGCGCGCTCACCGACCACGCCACGGCCTCACCGGCCACGGTGTACGGCATCACCGCGACGACGCCCCAGATGCCGGCCGTCGCGCGCATCTGCGAGCTGTTGCGGCGGGTGAGACCCGATGCGCGGATCGTGCTGGGCGGTCCGCACGTGACGCTGGTGGCGACGGCCTACAAGCGCGAACGGCTCCTCGCCCAGCGGCACCGCGCGACCGCGGCGTACGACCGGCTGCGCGAGCTGGCCGACGTCATCGTGGCCGGCGACGGCGAGGACGCCATCTTCCTCGCGCTGGCGCCCGACGCGCCACCGTTCATCGACGCCGACAATCCGAAGTCGCCGCTGTTCCTCTCGAATCGGCGGCTGACCGAGCTGCCGTTTCCCGCCCGCCACCTGATCGATGTCGACAGCTACCACTACGCCATCGACGGCGTGCGCGCGCTGTCGATGATCGCGCAGCTCGGCTGCCCCTTCGCGTGCGGCTTCTGCGGCGGACGCGAGTCGCCCTCGTTCCGTCGCGCCCGGATCCGGTCCACGGAGAGCGTGGTGGCCGAGATGGCGCATCTGCACGACGCGTACGGCACCACGGGGTTCATGCTCTACGACGACGAGCTCAACGTGAACCCGCGCATGGTGGAGCTGATGGACGCCATCACCGACCTGCAGCGCGCGCGGGGCGTGGAGTTCCGCCTGCGCGGCTTCATCAAGGCCCAGCTCTTCACCGACGCGCAGGCCGCCGCGATGTACCGGGCCGGCTTCCGGTGGATCCTCACCGGCTTCGAGTCCGGGTCGCCGCGCATCCTGAAGAACATCAACAAGAAGTCGACCCGGGAGGAGAACACCCGCTGCGTGGACATCGCGCGCCGGCACGGGCTCAAGGTGAAGGCGCTCATGTCGGTCGGCCATCCCGGGGAGTCGGAAGAGACCATCACGGAGACGCGCGCGTGGCTCCTGGCCACGCGTCCCGACGACTTCGACGTGACGATCATCACCACGTACCCCGGGACGCCGTACTACGACCACGCCACCCCGCATCCCACCGAGCCCGGCGTGTGGGTGTACGAGTTCAACGGCGACCGGCTCTACAGCCTGGAGGTCGACTACACGGAGGTCGCGGATTACTACAAGGGCGACCCCGACGGCGGCTATCGCTCGTTCGTCTACACCGACGCCCTCAGCGCGAACGACCTCGTCACGCTGCGGGACGCCGTCGAGCGCGACGTGCGGCACGCGCTCGGCCTCTCCTTCTACCGCGCCGCGCCCGCGCTGCGATACGAGCACTCCATGGGACAGCTGGGCGGACGGCTGCCCGCGTACATCTTCCGCTCCTCCCCCGCTGACGCGCGGGTGGCCACTCACGCCGAGCACGGGCGCGCCGGCCACGACGGATGAGGGTCACGCTCACGCTCGATCCGTTCGGATCCGCGGGCGGCGGCAGTCACAGCTTCGCGCGGGTGCTCGGGGACGCACTTCCGGCGCACGGCATGACGGTGAGCTTCGATCCGGACGCGCCGGCGGACGTGGTGGTCGTGTTCGCGCAGCACGCCACGCCGCGGCAGCTCCGGCGCCATCGCGCCCGCGGCGCGCGCATCCTGCATCGCCTCGACGAGCGTCTGGATCCGCACGAGGACCGCGGGCGACGTCTCAAGCACCGCCGGATCGCGGCGCTGAACGCGCTCGCCGACGTGACGATCTTCCAGAGCGCCTTCGTGCGTGACAACGTCGGCCCGATGTGCCGCGCGCCGCGATCGCGCGTGATCCACAACGGCGTCGACACCCGCGTGTTCGCGGCGCATGGCGCGCGCACCGCGCTCGCGGGGTCGCCGGCGGTGCTCCACGTGTCGTGGTCGGTCGGCGAGAGCAAGCGGCTCGACCGGATCGGTGAGCTGCTGTCGACGTGCGGCCGCGAAGCGCGCGTCTACTGCGCGGGGCGCCATGCGGAGTCGGGGCAGCCATGGCTGCGCGACCCGCGCGTGATCGTGCTGGGCGCGCGGTCGCGCGACGAGATCGCCGCGCTCATGCGCGGCGCCGACTTCCTGTTCTTTCCCTCGGAGATGGAACCCTGTCCGAACACGCCGCTGGAGGCCATCGCGTCGGGACTGCCGCCTCTGTACCATCCGAGCGGCGGCACGCCGGAGCTGCTGGGCGACGCCGCCGTCGCCATGACGGACGATCTCGCCGCCGACGTGGCGCGCTTGCTGGGCGCCCGGGACGAATTTCGTGCCCGCGCCCTCGAGCGCTCGACGGGCTTCACGGCCGAGCGCGCCACGCGCGAATACGCGGAGGCGATGCGCGAGGCCGTCGCCACGCCGGTCCGTCCCGAGGCGGGCAAGAGGAGAGCATGGATCCTGCGCGGCTTCTGAAGGACTCGATCAAGAGGCTGGACAAGACGCTCGGCACCAATCTGCTCGATCCCAAGCGGCGCGTGCGCGGCAAGCCCCCGAAGATGATCTCCGTCGAGGTGACGAGCCGCTGCAACCTGAACTGCCCGTTCTGCCTCGTCGGCATGCAGAACCAGCTCGCCTCCACCGAGCACGACCTGCTCCCGCGCGGCCTCGGCACCATGGACATGGATCTGTACGAGAAGATCGTCAAGGATGCGGTGGCCTTCGGCATCGAGAAGATGCAGCTGCACTTCCAGGGCGAGCCGCTCCTGCACACCAAGATCCACGAGATGGTCGCCCTCGCCAAGCGGGCGGGACTGAGCACCCAGATGTTCACGAACGGGCTCCCGCTCACCGATGCCATGGCCGATCGGCTGCTCGACGCCGGACTCGACATGCTGCGCTTCTCGGTGGACGGCGTGAGCGAGGAGGTCTACCAGAAGAACCGCGTGGGCGGCCAGTTCTGGCGCGTGGAGCGCAACATGCGCATGATGACGGCGAAGGCGGCCGCCCGTCACGCGCCCATCCGCCTCGAGTGGCAGATGATCGCCATGCGCAACAACGAGCACGAGATTCCCGAGGCGCGCGAGCGGGCCAGGGACATCGGCATCAACTTCTTCGTGAAGACGTTCGCGGTGACGGATCCCGCCGCGGTGCCCCTGAACGAGGACTACCAGCGTCGCCTCCACGTCAAGCCGTGCACCGACATCTACCGCGCCATCTTCGTGTACTACAACGGCGACGTGGTGCCGTGCTGCTACGACATCGCGGGCAAGGCCATCGTGGGCAACCTCGGGACGGCCTCGCTCACCGACATCTGGAACGGTCCCGCCTACACGGAGCTCCGGCGCCGCATCGACAACGCGTATCGCCGTCCCGAGGACGAGCCCGAGCTCTGCAAGAGCTGTCTCAAGTGGGGCCACCAGCCATCGCGCACCAGCGACGGCCAGACCGTGTGGGGCGGAGGGAAAGGAATCACACCGGACGACGACGCCGTCTAGCATGTCGCTCCGGGTGTGCCTGCCCATCGACGATGCGCCGCAGGGCGGGATGTTCTCGTTCTTCCGCAACTTCCGGTCGTTCCTCGGCGCGCGCGGTATTCCCGTCGTGGGGAACCCCGAGGACGCGCACGACGTGCTGGTCGTCAACTCCTGGGTGGTGGGTGACGCCGTCGTGGCGCGCGCGAAGCGCCGCCACCCCGACGCAAGGGTCCTGCATCGCGTCGACGGTTCGGCGCGACTGTACGGGCGCGACGGGTGGTCGGACGTCCGGCAGGCCCTCGTGAACCTTCTCGCCGACGTGACGGTGTTCCAGAGCGAGTACGGGCGCTCGGTGACACGGGGGGCGATCATCGGCGGCGACGGTCCCGTCATCCACAATCCGGTCGACGTGACGCAGTTCCGTCCGGACGGAGAACGGCTGTCGCTTCCCGGCGACGTCAAGGTGGCGCACGTCGCGTACAGCACCAATCCCCGCAAGGGCATGGCGACGGTGATGGAGATCGCGCGCCGGCGGCGCGACGTGACGTTCGTGATGGTCGGGCCGTACGACGGGGACCCACCCTCGGACAACGTCGTCGTGGAGGGCTACACGGCCTGGACGCGACTGCCGGCGCTGCTGCGCTCGTGCACGGCCCTCCTCACGATGTCCGAGAACGAGACGTGTCCGAACGTGGTGCTGGAG
>JBKPPN010000263.1:0-4148 GCA_046733575.1 Candidatus Methylomirabilota bacterium
ATCACGGCGAGGTCATCGCCACCGGGACGCCGGCCGACATCGTGCGGCATCCCGACGTGGTGGAGGCGTACCTGGGAGCCGCGCATGCTTGAGGCGCGCGGCCTCCGCATCGCGTACGGCGACGCCACCGCGGTGTGGGACGCGAGCCTCACGGTCGGGGCAGGCGAGCTGGTCGCCGTGGTGGGACCGAACGGCGCGGGCAAGACCACGCTGATCAACGCGGTGGCCGGCATCCTGCCCGTGCGCGCCGGCACGCTGACGCTCGACGGCCACGACCTCACGCGCCTGGCGCCGCATCAGGTCTGCACGCACGGCGTCGCGCTCGTGCCCGAGGCGCGTCGGCTCTTCACCGCCATGACCGTGGAGGAAAACCTCGCGATGGGCGCGTACACGCCACGGGCGCGCGCGCGGCGCGTCGAGACACTGGAGCGCGTGTACGCGATCTTCCCGCTGCTGCGCGAGCGCCATGGCCAGCGCGCGGGCACGCTGTCGGGCGGTCAGCAGCAGATGGTGGCCATCGGGCGCGCCCTCATGGCGTGTCCGCGCCTGCTCCTGCTCGACGAGCCGTCCCTCGGGCTGGCGCCGTCCATCGTCGACCTGCTCTTCGGCACCATCGTGGACATCCACGCGAGTGGCGTGGCCGTGCTCCTGGTGGAGCAGAACGTGGCGCGCGCCCTGGCGATCGCGTCGCGCGCGTACGTGCTCGACGACGGGCGCACCGTCGCCGACGGCACGCCCACCGATCTCCGTCAGCGGACCGACGTCCGGCAGGCGTACCTGGGCGCGCGCGACTGATGGAGTACGCTAGCAGCATGT
Organism: Candidatus Methylomirabilota bacterium; assembly: GCA_046733575.1. Classification (GTDB taxonomy): domain Bacteria; phylum Methylomirabilota; class Methylomirabilia; order Rokubacteriales; family CSP1-6; genus JBKPPN01. The sequence goes on from JBKPPN010000263.1 coordinate 817, forward strand.
CGTCTTTGCCCGGCCGCCTTGCGTCGTTCCTGCGTGATCATCCGAAGGAGTGCCTGTGCGACGCGTGCATCGCACTCGAGATCGGGCTGAGCCTCATGGAGGCGCGGGAGGCACTGCTCGAGCTCAGGGATGACGGTCTGGCCACGCGCCAGGCCGCGGAGTGCTCTCGGTGTCGGCGTCCCACCGAGGTGAGCGCGGCGAGGACGTGAGCCGCGAGGTCCCCGAGCACCCGCTGCTACAATTTCACGCGTGACGGACCTCTATCTCGTCACGGGCGGGGCCGGGTTCATCGGCTCCCATCTCGTGGAACGCTTGCTGCGCGACGGCGCTCACGTCCGCGTCCTCGACAACTTCTCGTCGGGGTCGCGGGCCAACATGCCGTTCGCGTCCGCGCATCCCCGCGGGCTGGACGTGATCGAAGGCGACGTCCGCGATCTGGCCACCGTCGAGCGTGCCGCGCGCGGCGTCCGCGCGATCTTCCATCAGGCCGCCATGCGCTCGGTGCCGCGCTCGGTGGCCGATCCCCTCGGCGCCAACGACAACAACGTCACCGGGACGCTGCACGTGTTCGAGGCCGCGCGCCGGGCCGGCGTGCCGCGCGTCGTGTACGCGTCGTCGTCGTCGGTCTACGGCGACGACGCGGAGCTGCCGAAGCGCGAGAGCCAGATGCCGCAGCCGATCTCGCCCTACGCGGTGTCGAAGGCGGCCACCGAGCACTACGGCGCGGTGTGGACGCGTCTCTACGGCGTCGAGACATTTGGTCTGCGGTACTTCAATGTCTTCGGTCCGCGGCAGGACCCGCAGTCGGAGTACGCCGCCGTCATTCCGCGCTTCATCCTGTGGGCGCTGCAGGGGACGCCCCTCGAGATTCACGGCGACGGAACGCAGTCACGCGACTTCACGTACATCGACAACGTCGTCGACGCGAACCTGCTCGCGGCGCGTGCGCGCGCCGGCGCGGGAGAAGCCTTCAACGTGGGCTGCGGCGAGCGCGTGAGCCTGCTCGACGTGGTGGCGCGCCTCGAGAAGGCGCTGGGGCGGAGCCTGGCGCGGCGTCACACGCCGTCGCGTGCGGGTGACGTGCCGCACACGCTCGCCGACGTGTCGAAGGCGCGCCGCTTGCTAGAGTATGCGCCCCGCATCGACTTCGCCGTCGGGTTCCAGCGGACCGTGGACCACTTCGTCGCACTCGCGTCAGTGCCCAGCGGACCGCATGAACATTGACTTTTATCGCAATGTAAAGGTAACGTTACGTCTTGGCGCGGCGACGCCGGCGACGTGCACCGGCAAATGGCGATGAGCGCCTCGGAGAGTTGACGACATGAAGGTTTTCAGCACGTCGTTCACGCTGTCGACGGAAGATGGGACAGAGGTCTCGGACATCACGAAGCTCATCCGCGACGCCATCCAGCAGTCTCCCATCACCACCGGCATGGCCCTCATCAACACGCTGCACACCACGTGCGCGCTCTTCATCAACGAGTTCCAGTCCGCGCTCGTCGACGACATCAAGGGCCTGATGCAGCGTCTCGTCCCCGAGCGCGGCGGCTATCGTCACGACGACCCGCGCTATTCCGACTGCGAGCGTGGCAATGCGCACGCGCATCTGCGCACCGCCCTCTTCGGCCGCAGCATCGCGGTGGCCATCGATCACGGCGAGCTCGCGCTCGGTCGGTTCCAGTCCGTGATCTTCGCCGAGTTCGACGGCCCGCGCCGCCGCGAGATCACCGTCCAGGTGATGGGCGTCTAGGGGATCGCGCCCGCCGCGGTGCCCCTGGTGGTTCGCCCTTCCTCCCCCGCGACACACGATCCCCCGAGCCTCTCCTGATGGCGCAGTGCGAGACTCTCGCCATGCCCGGCATCGAGACGGAGCCGCGCGCGGCGCGACACCGCGGTCGCCATCGCCTCCGCTGACACCTTCGTGGTCGTGCCGCGATCGCGCGCGACTCGACGTCGCCCCGATCGTCGGGACATTCTCGGGCTGACCGATGGGTGAGACGCTCGCGCTCTACGGTGGCGCCCCGGTTCGCGCCACGATGCTGCAGTACGGCCGGCAGCTCATCGACGACGACGATGTCGCGGCGGTCGTCAGCACCCTGCGGGGCGACTGGCTCACGACGGGGCCTGCGGTGGCCGCCTTCGAAGCCGCCGTGGCGGCGCGCACGCGGACGCGGCACGGCGTCGCGGTGTCGTCGGGGACCGCCGCGCTGCACGCCGCCGCCTTCGCGGCCGGGGTCGGTCCCGGCGACGAGGTGGTCATCCCGCCCCTCACCTTCGCGGCCACGGGTAACGCCGTGCTCTATCTCGGCGGGACGCCCGTCTTCGCCGACGTGCGAGCGGACACCCTCAACGTCGATCCGGCCCGCGTCGCCGACGCGATCACGCCGCGCACGCGCGCCATCATCGCCGTCGACTTCGCCGGCCAGCCCGCCGACCTCGACGAGCTCCGCGAGATCGCGCGCGCGCGACGCCTCGTCCTCATCGAGGATGCCGCGCACGCGCTCGGCGCAACGGCTCACGGGCGTCCCGTCGGCGGCATCGCGGATCTCACCACGCTGAGCTTCCATCCCGTGAAGCACGTCGCCACCGGGGAAGGCGGCATGGTGACGACCGATGACGATGGCCTGGCCGGGCGGATGCGCCGCTTCCGCAATCACGGCATCGGCTCCGACGCCAGCGAGCGCGCCCGCGCCGGGCGCTGGCACTACGAGATGCTGGACCTCGGCTTCAATTACCGCCTCACCGACCTGCAGTGCGCGCTCGGGCTCTCGCAGCTCGGCAAGCTGGACGGCTTCCTCGCGCGACGGGAAGCGATCGCCGCCCGCTACCGCAGGGCCTTCGCGGCGTGCGCGGGACTCCGCGTGCCCCACGTCGCGTCGCACGTCCGCCACGCCTGGCACCTCTTCGTCGTCGAGCTCGAGCTGGAGCGGCTCCGCGTCGATCGCGGCGTGGTCTTCGAGGCGCTGCGGGCCGAGGGCATCGGCGTCAACGTCCACTACATCCCGGTCTATCGCCATCCCTACTACCGGACCCACGGCTACGCGGACGTGAGCTGTCCGGTCGCCGAGCGGGCGTACGAGCGGCTGCTCACGCTTCCGCTCTTCCCCGGCATGGCGGACCGCGACGTCGACGACGTCGTCGTCGCGGTCGAGAAGGTGCTCGGTCATTTCCGCCGCTGACCGGCCCCTCATCGTGTTTCGCACCGACGGCGGCGCGGCGGTCGGCCTCGGTCACGTCAGTCGTTGCCGGGCCATCGCGGCGTCGGTGGCATCGTGGGCGAACGTTCGCTTCGTCCTCGTGGACGAGCCGCCGACCATGGCGCGGCTCCGCGA
>JBKPPN010000264.1:0-11925 GCA_046733575.1 Candidatus Methylomirabilota bacterium
GTGTATAAGAGACAGGCGCCACGCGGAGCGAGACATCGCGCACGACCTCGGTCAGCACGCCGCCCGTGCCGACCGCGACCACGGGGCCGAACACCTCGTCACGGCGACCGCCGACGAGCAGCTCGACGCCCGGTCCGACGCGCTCCTGCACCACGAACCGCGAGACGCCGAGCCGCCGCGTCATCTCCGCGCACGCGGCACGCACGCCGTCCGCGTCGCGGAGCCCGACGTGCACCGCCCCCGCCTCCGTCTTGTGCAGGAGCGCGGTCGCGTCGGCCTTCACGACGACGGGATAGCCGAGCGTCTCGGCCGCCCTGACCGCGTCGTCGGCGCTGGCGGCGACGAGCTCGCGGCAGAAGCGGACGCCGTACGTCTCGAGAACCCGTCGCGCGAGCGCGTACGGCAGCGGGCCCGGATGCCCGTCGATCGCGACGCGAAGCTCGGCCGGCATCGGCCGCTCCGCGTGAGGCAACGCAGGCCGCGAGTCCGCGGCAAGCCACAGCGCGCGCCAGGCGCGAACGGCGCGCTCCGGACTCGGCAGGACGGGAATGCCGCCGGCCCGGAAGCGCGCGGTGATGTCCGGGGCATCGGCCGTGAAGGCGACGACCGGCTTGTCCGTCGCGGCCGACGCCGCCACGAGGGCGTCGGCGAACTCGGGGATGTCGAGCCCGACGTTGACGGCCACGACGCCCGCGATCTCGGGATGCGCCACGACGCGCTGCACCGCGGACGCGATGCGCGCCGGCTCGACCTGCGGTGTGAGATCGACGGGATTTCCCACCGCCGCGAACGACGGGAGGACGTCGCGGAGCGCGCGCTGCGTCTCCTCGTCGAGCGCGGGCACCACGAGACCGGTCCGCTCCGCGGTGTCGGCCGCGATCACGGACGGGCCGCCCGACACGGTGACGACGGCGACGCGAGGCGCACGCGGCCGACGCCGTCCCGCCACGGCGAGCGTCTCGATGGCGTCGAAGAACTCCTCCGTCTCCTCGGTCAGCACGGCGCCGGCGCGCCGACACGCGGCGCGGAAGACGTCGTAGGATCCCGCCAGCGAGCCCGTGTGCGAGCCGGCCGCGCGCCGTCCCGCGTCGGATCGTCCGCCCTTCAGCACGACCACCGCCTTCGTGGCGGCGGCGCGCTCGGTCGCGGCGAGGAAGCGCCGGCCGTCACGCAGCGCCTCCACGAAACAGGCGATCAGCCGCGTGGCGGGATCGTCGGCGAGGTACTCGATCACCTCGGCGATCTCGACGTCCGCCTGGTTGCCGATCGAGAGGAAGCGTGACACGCGAAGGTCGTGGCTCGCGAGGTGGCGGAAGATCAGCCCGCCGTACGCGCCGCTCTGCGAGACCACGCCGATCCCCGGCGCCGACCGATCCGGCGTCCCGCCGCGCGGGAGATCCCAGAAGTACGTCCCGTTGAGATGCGCGGGCGCCGAGAAGACGCCCATGCAGTTCGGCCCGACGAGACGGAGCCCTCCCGCGCGCGCGCTCGCCAGCAGCGTGGTCTGCGTCGCGCGTCCGCCGTCGTCGACCTCGCCGAAGCCCGACGACAGCACCACCGCCGCGCGCACCTTCCGTGTCGCCAGTGCCTGCACCGCCTCGGACACCGCGGCGGCCGGCAAGCTCACCAGCGCGAGATCGACGCCGTCGGGCAGCCGATCGACCGACGTCACGGTCGTCTGGCCGAGGATCGGCTCACCCGACGGGTTGACCGCGATCACGGCGCCCGCGTAGCCGCCCTCGACGACGTTCTGCAGGAGCCGGTGACCGAGCTTGCCCGGCTGTCGCGAGACGCCGAGTACCGCGACCGCCCGTGGGGCGAACAGCGCGTCGAGCGCGTGCGTCATCGACGGCGGCGCTCGATCACCCGCGCGGACATCCCCGGCGTCCGCTCGAGCGGACCGAGCGCGCAGTGCTCCACGTCGGGGGCGACCCCGGTGCGTCGTGCAGCGCCTGACGGATGCGCGTGCCCAGCCTCGCGTCGCAGCCGGGCTCGGTCTCGACGATCACGCTGTCCGCGGCGGGCTGCCACATCGGAACGATCAGCGCAGGATGCGGGCCCACAGCGGCGAGGCCCAGCCGTCGTGAAGCAGCCCCTTGATCTCGCGCAAGCTGACGTCGCCGAGTCCCAGGTGCTCCAGCGCGCGGCCGCGGCCGGAGAGCTCCACGCCGAGCAAGGCGCCGAAGACCGACAGCAGGCCGCTGGTGGCTCGCGTGCTCGCGACGGCCGTGCGCGCCGCCGACTCGAGGAGCGAGAGCCCCAGCACCACGTCCTCCGTCACGTAGCGGTGCTCGAGACTCACGGGCTCGCTCCACAGTCCCGTCGCGACCAGCCTGGCCCGTGCCCCGCTTCCGTAGAGGCCCTCGCTCGCCCGCGCGTCGTCGTAGAAGGTCGCGGTCTCGTAGTGCGGCGCCCGGTAGCCCCAGCCGGTGCGCGCGGCGATGCGCTCCTCGTCGACCGCGTCGATCAACGTGCGGACGCTCGGCGTCGTCCCGGCCGCGTGGACGTCGAACTGTCCGCCGTCGATGGCGCCCATGTTCAGGAGGACCTGGGGCGGATGGACGACGGGGTTCGCGTTCGTGAGCGCGGCGTCGAGGACGTCCCGACAGGGTCGCGCGGCGGGGAACAGCGCGCGAACGCGCTCCAGCGTCGCGTCGACGCGCGACGCGGGAAAGACGCCGAGCGGGAGATGGGCCGCGCGGACCGGCGCCGTCACGGTCGTCGCGCTCGTCTTGCGCGCGAGATACGGAAGCGTGCCGGTCTCGGCGAGCGCGAACGGTAACGAGCCGCCGGTGCGCGCAATCTCCTTCGCGATCGCGAACGATCCGAGCGTGCCGGGCGTGAGGAGCAGGATCTGACGCTCGCCGAGGAGTGGGGCGAGCTGATGCGCGAGGTCGGCGTGCGCCGTGGCGGGCAGCGCGGCGATGACGACCTCCGCGCCGTCGAGGACACGCGTCAGATCCGGCGTGGCGGCGTCGAGGCGGGCGGCCCCGCTGCGCTCCGCCGCCGTGAGCGTGATGGTCGGGGGTGTGCCGAGCGCCTTCAGCTCGTCGCCGGCGCGGCGCCATAGGCGCACGCGATGACCGGCCAGGGCAAGATCCGCCGCGGTCGCATAGCCGCCGTTGCCGCCTCCGAGCACCGCGACGTTCACCCGATCCCTCCCGCTGCGCGCAGCGCGGCGATCCGCGCGGGCGAATAGCCGAGCAGCGCGCTCAAGACTTCATCCGTGTGCTGCCCCAGCGCCGGCGGCGGCGCGACCTCCAGCCCCATCGCGCCGTCGATCTTGATCGGCGTGCCGAGCGTGGGCACCGTCCCCAGCGTCGGGTGCTCGAGCGTGACGACCATCTCGCGCTGCTTCACCTGCGGGTCGGTCAGCACCTGGTCGACGCGCTGGATCGGCGCCGCCGGCACGCCCTCGTCGCGCAGGCGTCCCAGCCACTCCTCCGTGGTGCGCTCGCGGAACGTCGCCTCGATCAGCGGCATCAGCGCGCGGCGGTTCGCCACGCGCTCGCGATTGCCCGCGAAGCGCGGGTCGCGCGCCCACTCCACGTGCCCCGCGGCGCGGCAGAAGCCGGGCCAGAACTTCTCGAACACCGCGACGATGAGGTGACCGTCGCGCGTGGGCAGCGTACCGTACGGGACGACCGAGACGTGCTCGGATCCCAGCCGCGGCGGCACCTGGCCGTCCGTCCAGAAGTACTGCGCCATGTACGAGAGCAGCGAGACCTGCGCGTCGAGCAGCGAGAGATCGATGTGCGCGCCGGCCCCCGTCGTCGCGCGACGGAAGAGCGCGCCGGCGATGGCGAACGCGCCGAACATGCCACCGGAGAGATCGCCCATCGGAAATCCCATGCGCACGGGGGGACGATCGGCCTCGCCCGTGACGCTCATCGCGCCGCCCATCGCCTGCAGCGCCAGGTCGAAGGCGGGCCGATCGCGGTACGGTCCTTCCTGCCCGTACGCCGAGATCGAGCACATCACGAGGCGCCGATTCACCGTCGAGAGCGCGGCGTAGTCGCAGCCCAGCTTGGCGAGCACGCCGGGACGGAAGTTCTCCCACACCACGTCGGCGTGGCGCACGAGATCGAGAAAGACATCGCGACCGTCGCTGCGCGTGAGGTCGATCACCACCGACTTCTTGTTCCGGTTGATGGCGAGGAAGTACGCGCTCTCGCCGTCGGGCAGGTACGGCGGCCCCATCGTTCGCATGGGATCGCCGCCGTCGGGGTCCTCGATCTTGATCACCTCGGCGCCGTGATCGGCGAGGAGCATCGAACCGTAGGGGCCCGCCAGCATGCGGGAGAGGTCGAGGACGCGAATGCCGGCGAAGAGCTTCACGCGAGCGCGGCGCGCACGCGCGCCGGCGTGATGGGCAGCTCGGTGAAGCGGACGCCGATCGCGTCGTGCACGGCATTGGCCACCGCGGCGGACACCGGGATGACGCCCGACTCGCCCAGGCCCTTGGCCCCGAACGGGCCCTCGGCGTCCACCGTCTCGACGAAGCGCACGATCAGCTCGGGCATGTCGTCGGCGCGCAGCAGCGCATAGTCCATGAAGCTCGACGTCAGCACCTGCCCGTCCTCCACGACGAGACGCTCGCTGAGCGCGTAGCCCAGTCCCATGTGGACGCCGCCGTGAACCTGGCCCTCGGCGGCGAGCGGATTGAGCGCGCGCCCGACGTCGTGGGCAGACACGACGCGGCGCACCGCGATGGCGCCCGTCGCCGGGTCGACGTCGAGCACGACCGCCTGCGCGGCGAACCCGTACGTCGCCGACACGTTGCCCTTCAGGTCCTTGTCGAGCATCGTGGTCGGCGGATCGTAGAACGCCTCCGCGACGAGCGTGCGGCCGCCCTCGCGGAGATGCCCCGCGCGCACGGCCCGGTCGTACGGGATGCGGCGCTGCGGCTCGGCGCGGACGAACACGGCGCCGTCGCGGAGATCCAGGGCTTCGGCGGGCTCGTCCATCTCGTCCGCGGCCATGGCGAGGAGCTCAGCCCGCAGCTTCTCGGCGGCGAGGCGCGCGGCGTTCCCCGCGATGAAGGTCGTGCGGCTGGCGTGCACGCCCACGTCCCACGGCTTGACCGCGGTGTCGCTGTTCACCACCTGCACGCGGTCCAGCGGCACGCCGAGCGTCTCGGCCACGATCATGGCGAGCACGGTCTCCGATCCCTGGCCGATCTCCGTCGCGCCGGTGATGAGCGAGACGGTGCCGAAGTCGTCGAGCTTCACGATGGCGCCACAGCCGTCGGAGCGGTAGATGCGCGCGCCGCCCCCGACGTGGAACATGCCCGCGTAGCCCACCCCGCGCTTCCAGCCTGGTCGCGGCGGAGGCAGCGCGCGGGTGGCCTCGTCCTCCGCCACGTCGAGGCACTCCTGGAGCGCGCACGACGTGATGACGAAGCCCTGGGGGTTGGCGTCGCCCGGCGTCGTGACGTTGCGGCGGCGCAGCTCGAGGCGATCGAGGCCGAGGCGGTCGGCCAGCACGTCCATCTGCGACTCGACGGCGAACGTCGACTCGAGGTTGCCGTAGCCGCGCATCGAGCCGGAGTACGGGTTGTTCGTGTAGACGATCGTCGAATCGAAGCGGACGCTCGGACAGCGATAGAGTCCGGCCACGGTGGCGAGCATCACGAACGGCGTCGTCGATCCCCACGACGTGTACGCGCCATTGTCGATGGTCACGTGGGCGTCGCGCGCGAGGAGTCGGCCGTCAGCGTCCGCGGCGCTGCGCAGGCGAATGGCGCACGGCTCGCGGGTGGGACACGCGACGAACTCCTCCGTGCGATCGAACTCGATCCGCACGGGACGGCGGACGCGGCGCGCCAGCAGGGCGGCGATGACGTCGATGGGGTAGAGATCGAGCCCGCGCCCGAAGTTGCCCCCCACGGGCGGCTGCATCACCCGGATGCGATCGGGCGGCACGCCGAGCGCGGCGGCGAGATCGCGCTGGTAGAGGAACGGGACCTGCGTCGTGGACCACATCGTGAGCCGGCCCTCGACGTCCCAGTCGGCGATGGCGACCATCGTGCCGAGGCAGGCGGGCGTGACGAAGGTCAGCCGGTAGGTATCCTCCACCACGACGGCCGCCCGCGCGAAGGCGGCGTCGACGTCGCCGTGCACGAACTGGTGCCGCAGCGCGGCCACGTTGGTCGCGAGCTCGTCGTGGACGAGCGGCGCGCCGGCACGCAGGGCGTCCTCGGGCGCGAACACCGCGGGCAGCTCCTCGTACGCGACGTCGATGAGCGCGAGCGCCTCTTCCGCGACGACGCGCGACTCGGCGACCACGGCGGCCACCTCGTCGCGAACGCAGCGCACCGTGCCGCCCTTGAGGGCGACCTGATCCTTCAGGAACCCGAAGGGCCGCTGCTCGACATCCGCGGCCGTGACGACGTCGAGCACGCCCGGCAGCCCGCGGGCGCGCGACACGTCGATGCCGACGATCCGTGCGTGCGGGTACCGCGCGCGCAGCACGAGCCCGTGCGCCATGCGCGGCAGCTCCAGATCGTGGAGGAAGCGAGTGCGCCCGGTGACCTTGTCGGCGCCGTCGCGCTTGACGGTCGGCCGCCCGATGACGTCGAACGATGCGGCAGACGTCACGGGCTCACCCGGGCCATCAGAACGTCACGGGCTCCTTGTACTCGCCGAACACGGCGCGCATGGCCCGCGCGATCTCACCGAGCGTCGCGTACGCCTTCACGCCCTCGAGAATCGCCGGCATGAGATTCGTCGTTCCTCGCGCCTCGTCGGCGAGTCGGCGCAGCGACGCGATGACGGACGACTCGTCACGCTCGCGACGCACGCGCGCGAGGCTGGCGAGCTGGGCCTCCGCGACGCGCGGGTCGAACGCGTAGACCTCGACGTCGGGATCGGCCTCGGCCGCGCGCTCGCCCACGTAGCAGTTCACGCCGACCTTCTTGACCTCGCCAGCCGCGAGGCGCTGCTCGAAGCGGTACGCCTCGCGCGCGACCTCGGCCTGGATGGCGCCCGACTTCACGGCTTCCACGATGCCGCCGAGCTGCTCGACGTGCTCCAGCTCGGCGGCGATGGCGCGCTCCATCTCCGTCGTGAGCGCCTCGACGTAGTAGGAACCGCCGAGGGGGTCGGCGGTGTCGGCCGCCCCGGACTCCTCGGCGCAGATCTGCATGGTGCGGAGCGCGATGAGCTGGGCTTTCGCGGACGGGATCGTGTACGCCTCGTCGTAGGTGGGCAGGGCCATCGTCTGCGCCCCGGAGAGCGCGGCGGCCAGCGCGATGTAGGCGCCGCGCACGATGTTGTTCTCCGGCTCCTGCACCACGAACGACGAGCCCCCGCCGCCGATCAGGGTGCGGAACATCCACGACTTCGGATTGGTCGCGCCGAACCGCTCGCGCAGCATCGTCGCGTAGAGCGTGCGGCCGGCGCGGAACTTCGCCACCTCCTCGAAGATCTTGCCCCAGCACGTGAAGTTGAACGAGATGCGCGGGGCGAACTCGTCCACGCTCATGCCCCGCGCCAGCATCAGCTCCACGTAGGCGCGCGCGATGGCCAGCCCGTAGGCCATCTCCTGCGTCGTGGTGCAGCCCGCCTCGCGGATGTGATAGCCGCACACCGACACGGGGTTCGAGCGCGGGTAGTGACGCGCGGAGAACTCGATGAGGTCGCCCACCAGCCGGAGCGACGGGTCCACCGGATAGACCCACGTCCCGCGCGCCACGAATTCCTTCAGGATGTCGTTCTGCGGCGTCGTCACCACGCGGTCCGCCGCGGCGCCTTGCTTGTCCGCCACCGCGTAGTACATCGCCGTGATCGGCGCGGCCATGGAGTTGATCGTGAGCGAGACGCTCACGCGGTCGAGAGGAATCCCGTCGAACGCCGCTTCCATGTCGGCCAGCGTGTCGATGGCCATGCCGACCCGACCGACCTCGCCCTCCGCGCGCGCATCGTCGGAGTCGAGCCCGAGCTGCGTCGGGAGATCGAACGCGACGTTGAGGGCATCCTGGCCGTGACTCATCAGGTACTTGAAGCGGGCGTTGGTCTCGGCCGGGGTACCGAAGCCGACGTACTGGCGCATGGTCCACAGACGGTCGCGGTACATCGCGGGATGGATGCCGCGCGTGTACGGATACTGCCCGGGCGGCGCCGGCGGCGCGCCGACGTCGTCCGGGCCGTACACGGGCTTCACCGGAATGCCGGCATGGAGCCTGACGTCCCTCACCACCGCTCCTCCTTGAACGCCGCCACGATCTCCGTCAGCGGGGTTCCCATGGGGAACACGCGGCGCACGCCGAGCGCCGCCAGCGCGTCGACGTCGCGCGGCGGGATGATGCCGCCGACGACGACGCCGATGTCGTCCGCGCCCTGCGCGCGCAGTCCCTCCACGACCCGCCGCGCGAGCGGCACGTGGGCGCCGGAGAGGATCGACAGCCCCACCACGTCGACGTCTTCCTGGATCGCCGCCGCCACGATCTCGTCGGGCGTCCGCTTCAGCCCCGTGTACACGACCTCGATGCCCGCGTCGCGCAGGGCCTGGGCCACGACCTTGGCGCCGCGATCGTGACCGTCGAGCCCCGGCTTGGCCACCAGCACCTTCATGCCGGCCTGAACGCGGCCAGCCAGCGCGGTCCCCCGCGCGGCTCATCGGCGACCTGGACCGGCGCCAGCCGGACGCGCTGCCCGATCGTCACCGCGGCGGGATCGACGTCGGTCACCACCGAGAACACGCGGTGCTCGCCGAGCTTCACGATCGCGAACACCCGCGCGCCCGTGAAGCCGGCGGGCAGTCCGGTGTCCTGGGCGCTGAACGCGTGCACGGTGCCCTCGGTCGGGAGATCGATCCACTCGAAGCGATCGCCGGCGCACTCGCCGCAGAATCCGCGCGGCGGCCACGCGATGTGTCCGCAGCCGGCGCAGCGCGTGGTGCTGAGTCGACCGGCGGCCAGACGCGCGTAGAACTCGTGCAGCTTGTTGTGCTCGGCGCTCTCGAGCGGGAGCGGATCGACGGCACGGAAGTAGGTCACGCTGGCTCGCGACCGTAGATCATCACGACGTGCTCGCCCATCCCGCTGTTGTTGTGCGTCAGCGCCACCGCCGCGTCGGGCACCTGGCGCGCACCCGCCTCGTCGCGGAGCTGGGCGAAGACCTCGACGGCCTGGGCCACTCCCGTCGCGCCGAGCGGATGCCCGCAGCCGATGAGCCCGCCGCGCGGATTCACCACCACGTCGCCGCCGTAGTCGCTCCGTCCCGCCGCCACGAACGCGCCGCCCTCGCCCTTGGCGCAGAAGCCGAGCTCCTCGGTCGCGATGACTTCCGCGATGGCGAAGCAGTCGTGGACCTCCGCGACGTCGACGTCCGGCGCGCCGATTCCCGCCGCGCGGTACGCCGACGCGGACGCGCGCTGGAGCGCGGGCCAGTGCGCGTAGTCCTCGTGGAGCGAGGTGAGCTGGAAGCCGTCGAGCGCCTGCCCGCTTCCGCGGATCCACACCGGGCGATCCGTCAGATCGCGCGCGCGGTCCTCCGCGGCCAGGATCACCGCGGCCGAGCCGTCGGTGATGGGCGAGCACATGAACAGCCTGAGCGGCGTGGCGATCACGCGCGAGCCGAGCACCTGATCGAGCGTGGCGCCCTTCTGGAAGTGCGCGTTGGGGTTCTTCGACGCATGGCCGTGGTTCTTGACGCCCACGAGCGCCAGCTGTTCTTCCGTCGTGCCGTAGTCCGCCATGTGCCGCTGGGCCGCCAGCGCGAAGCACGGCGGCGCGGTGAGCCCGAAGGCCGCCTCCCACTCGCGATCGACGCCGGCGCCCATGTTGAGGATGGCCTCCTCGCCGCTGGGCTGGTTGAGCTTCTCCACGCCGAGCACCATGACGAGGTCCGCGAGTCCGGCCGCGATGAACGCGTACGCGTACCGGATACCGACGGTGCCCGACGCGCACATGTGCTCGGTCCGCGCCGACAGCGTGCTCGGGCGGATGCCGAGCGCCTCGGCGGCGAGCGATGAGATATGGCTCTGGAACGCGGTGCGCTCCGGCATCACCGAGCCGACGACGAGACCGTCCAGGTCCTTCGGCTTGAGCGCAGGGATCGAGTCGAAGCAGGCCTTGCCCGCTTCCCAGATCAGATCGCGGTACGTCGCCTTGCGGACGCCGAACTTGCTGACTCCCGCCCCGACGAGGGCGACGCGTCGCATCGCCGCGCCCTACACCGCCGCGCGCGCCTTGCCTACGCGGGCATGCACGCGACCACCGTCGGCCACCGCGATGACGACGACGATCTCGTCGGGCCGCGGCGCGTCGGGGACGAAGACCGTCATGGTGTCGAAGTGATCGAACGACCACACGTCGTCCTTGTGGCCGAGCGGCACGTCGATGGGCGTCCCCGCCGCGGCGACCTTCACGTTGGACGGGATGATGGCCTGCCCGCCCCCGACGGCCTCGCGCATCGGCTTGCCGAGCTTGGGATGAACGCACGCTGCGCCGTGCTCCATCTCGCCGTTCAGCCCCACGACGGCCGCCTTGCCGTAGCTCACGGGCGGCGCGCCCAGCATGTCGACCAGGCGCTTCGTCAAGAGGTTGCCGACGTCCATGCCGATGTCGAAGAGCGGCGTCAGGTCCTGCACGAAACGTCCCGCGTACGGGTTGGCGATGACGGCCAGGCCGGCCGCGCGCCGGACGGGGCGAGCCGCGCGCTCGGCCGCGTCGATCTGGATGTCCTCGGCCACGATCACGGTCTTGCGAATGTCCATGCTCAGCTCTCCGTTGATTTCTCGAGGAACTCGCGGATGTAGCGGTTCACCAGCGCGGGATGCTCGTGCACGACCCAGTGCGTGCCGTCCGGGATGCGTCGCAGCGTCAGCTCCGGCACGTAGCGCTCGAGGCCGTGGAGGTTCCCGACCGGCAGCGCGGGATCCTTGTCGCCCCAGATCACCAGCGTGGGCACGTCGACGACGGCGTGGGACGGGTCGACGGTCATGTGCGCGGCGACGACGGGTTCGTCGGGCGTGGGCGGGCCCAGCGTCGCGGCGCGGTAGTAGTTGAGGCCAGCGTCGACGGCGCCCGGCTGCGTCCACGCCTTGATGTAGCGGCGGCGGTCGTCGTCCGTGGCGAGACCGCGCGCGAGCAGGTCGCCGAGCGTCATGCGCACGAGCCGCGCGCAGTCGTTCTCGAGCAGCTTCGCGGCGGCGTCGGGACGGCGAAACCAGGTGATGTAGCTCGACGCCTGCTGCTGCACTGGATTCGTGGCGAGCTCACGCAGGAACACGACGGGGTGCGCCATGTTGACGACGATCAGACGATCGAGCAGGTCGGGATGCGCCAGGGCGAAGGCCCATGCCACGGCGCCGCCCCAGTCGTGCCCCACCAGCGTGAAGCGGCGTGAGCCGAGGTGATGCGCGAGCGCGCGCACGTCCTCCACGAGCGCCTCGATGCGATAAGAATCGAGCCCGGCGGGGCGTGAGGAGAGGTTGTAGCCGCGCATGTCCGGCGCCACCGCGAGGTGGTCGCCCCCGAACTCCACGAGCTGCTCGCGCCATGCGTACCAGAACTCGGGGAAGCCGTGCAGGAACAGGATGAGCGGCGCGTCCGCGCCGCCCTCGCGGACGGCGTGCAGCCGCACACCGTTGACGTCGGCGAAGGCGTGCGTGGCCACGTCAGGCCAGCCAGTCTGCGAGGCCGGTGAGCGCGGGAAACTCGCGGTCGGGCACGGGACCGCCGGGACGCGCGACCTCGCCGAGCCGGTTGATCCACGCCACCGGGATGCCGAGCGCCGCGGCGGGCACCACGTCGTGGAAGTAGCTCTGGGCCGCATGTAGCCAGCGACGACCGCGCAGGCGCTCGCGCGCCGTCTCGAAGTGCGCGTGGCCTGGCTTGTAGGAGCGGACCTGCTGGGCGGTGATCACCATGTCGAAGGGTACCGTGAGATGACGTCGCGTGGCGGCGATCAGATCGTCGTC
>JBKPPN010000265.1:0-4894 GCA_046733575.1 Candidatus Methylomirabilota bacterium
GGACGATCCAGCGGGCATCGTCGTCCATCCCCGCGACCAGCTCCCCGAGCGTCCGCTTCTGACCCTCGTAGAGAAGGCCCTTCCGGGCGACCGTCGCGTCGGTGCTAGTGCCCTGCAACATGGGTCATCAATCCATCAGCCGTCGTGGCGCTGAGTATATGCGTGCGCCGACCGGGCGTCACGCGCACCCTACCGGCAGATCGGGGCGCTGACAATTGATCGGAGGTAGTAGGCACGTCTATATCGAACGTGGGGGGGTCAGTTCCTTGACCCGCCTCCGGGCCGCGACGTATGGTGGACGCGGTCAGCGGGGGCCGACTCCTTGGGTTCGCCAAACCGTGGTGCTCGGATGTCCAGCAGCCGAGAGTTCGAGGCGCTCTTCGCCGCCGCGCTCGACGCCGTCTTCGTGATCGACGACGACCGCGTCATCACCGGCCTCAACCCCGCCGCGTGCCAGCTTCTCCATCGCTCCGCCGACGAGCTGATCGGCCGACCCTTCGACGACCTGCTCGAGCGCGCCGACGACGTCCCGTCAGCGTGGCAGACGTTCCTGACCACCGGGAAGCAGGTGGGTCCGCTTCGGCTGCTCCGTCCCGACGGGACCCCGCGCGAGGTGGAGTACAGCGCGGCGGCCAACTTCGTGCCCGGCCGTCACCTCGCGATTCTCCGCGATGTGACGGAGCGCAAGGAGGCCGAGGCCGCGCGCGACGGCCTGGCGCGGCGGGAGGCGGTGCGGCTCAGGGAGACGGAGACGCTGCTGGTGGTCAGCCGCACCCTGAGCGCGACGCTCGATCCGACGGAAACCATGCGTCGCGTCGCTCGGGAGATCGCGCATGCGCTGGCCGCCGACATGGTCGGGGCTTACCTCGCGGATCCCGCCCAGGAGTACCTCCGCGCGGTGGCCGGCTACCGCGTGCCCAAGGAGATGCTCTCCGCCTTCCAGGAGAGCCCGATCCCGATCAAGCACCATGCGGCCATCGAGGAGGCGTGGAGGCACGGCCGCGCGGTCTGGACGACGGACATGGCGACCGACGCGCGAGTCGACCGCGAGTCGTACCTTCGCTTCCCCCACCAGTCCGACCTCTTCGCGCCGATTCGCGTGAAGGGGCGTCCGGTGGGCGGCTTCTTCGTCATCTGGTGGCACGAGCGCCGCGCCTTCGCGGACGCCGAGATCCGTCTCCTCGAAGGCATCTGCGATCTGGCCGGCATCTTTCTCGAGAACGCGCAGCTGTACCGCGACGCGGCGGACGCCAACCGCGCCAAGGACGAGTTCATGGCGACGCTGTCGCACGAGCTGCGCAATCCGCTCGCGGCCATCGCCAACGCCGCCGCCGTGCTCGACTACCGCGGTGGTCAGAACGAAGCCGAGGTGAGACTGCGGCAGATCATCCACCGGCAGACCCGTCACCTGGCGCGGCTCGTCGATGACCTCCTCGACGTCGCACGCGTGACGGCAGGCAAGGTGACGCTCGATCGCCAGTCCCTCGAGCTCGCCGACGTCGTCAGCACGTGCGTGCGCGCGCTGCGCGACGGTCCGCGCGGTCGCGAGCATCGGCTCACCGTGCGGACGGAGCCAGTCACCGTCAGCGCCGATCCCACCCGCATCGAGCAGGTGATCACCAATCTCGTGGAGAACGCCCTGAAGTACACGCCGGTCGGCGGCACGATAGACGTCGAGCTCTTTCGCGACGGCGACGACGCCGTGGTCCGCGTCACCGACACCGGCGCCGGCATCCCGAGCGAGATGCTCCCGCGGATCTTCGAGCTGTTCGCGCAGGGCGCGCAGACGCTCGATCGCTCGCTCGGTGGTCTCGGCATCGGGCTCACCTTGAGTCGCCGTCTGGTCGAGCTGCACGGCGGGACGATCGACGCGTTCAGCGAGGGGCCCAATCGCGGCGCGCAGTTCGTCGTGCGCCTGCCCGTGAACGCCTCGCACCCCGTCGCGCCCGCGCTCCCGCCGCGCGGGCGCGTCAGGGTACGCAACGTCCTGATCATTGAGGACAACGACGACGCGCGCGAAACGCTACGGCTGCTGCTGGAGTCGCTCGGACATCAGGTGTCCGACGCGGGCGACGGACGCGACGGCGTGGCGCTCGCGCTCCGGACCCGACCGGACGTGGTCCTCGTTGACCTGGGGCTGCCCGGCATCGACGGGTACCAGGTCGCGCGCTCCATCCGCGCGAGCGGGCTGGGACAGGCGGTGCGGCTGATCGCCGTCACCGGCTACGGGCAGACCGAGGATCGCGAGCGGTCGGCCGAGGCGGGGTTCGACGCGCATCTCGTCAAGCCCGTGTCCCCGGCGGCGCTGTCCGGCGTGCTCGGCTAGTCCGAGCCGCCGGGCCCGGCTCAGGCCTCTTCCTGCGTGACGCGCAGGACCTCGTCCACCGTCGTGATGCCCTCGCGGATCTTTCGCCAGCCGTCCATGCGCAGCGTGCCCATCCCGTTCTCGACCGCGTAGCGTCGGATCTCGCGCGCGGACGCGCGCTGGAGGATGAGGCTCCGCACGTCCTCGCTGATGACGAACAGCTCGTAGATCGCGGTGCGACCGCGGTAGCCGGTGCCGCGACACTCGGGACATCCGCGACCGCGGAACAGCGGCGTGGTCGGCATCTCGTCGACGCCGAGCGCGATCAGGTCGGCGCGGCTCGCCGTGTCGGGAACGCGGCACGCATCGCAGATCCGGCGGAGCAGGCGCTGGGCCAGGACGCCCTCCAGCACCGACGACAGCAGGTACGGCTCGACGCCCATGTCTTGCAGTCGCGTGATGGCGCCCGGCGCGTCGTTCGTGTGCAGCGTCGAGAACACGAGGTGGCCGGTGAGCGAGGCCTGGATCGCGATCTCCGCCGTCTCGAGGTCGCGGATCTCGCCCACGAGGATCACGTCGGGATCCTGACGCACGATGTGACGCAGTCCGGTGGCGAAGCTGAGCCCGATCTTCGACTTCACGGGGACCTGGTTGATCCCGATGATCTGGTACTCGACGGGGTCCTCCACGGTGAGGATCTTGCGATCGGGCGAGTTGATCTTCTCGAGCGCGGCGTAGAGCGTGGTGGTCTTGCCCGAGCCCGTCGGTCCGGTCACGAGCACGATCCCGTGCGGGCGCTTGATCAGCCCCTCGAACCGCGACTGCACCTTGCCGTCGAAGCCGAGCTTCTCCAGCGGCAGCAGCACGCTGGCACGGTCGAGGAGCCGCATGACGATCGACTCGCCGTGCACGGTCGGCATCGTGGAGACGCGGATGTCGACGACGCGCGCGTTCAGGTGGACGCGGATGCGCCCGTCCTGCGGCAGCCGCCGCTCCGCGATGTTCATCTCGCCCATGATCTTGATGCGCGACGTCACGGCGGCCTGCAGGCGGCGCGGCGGTGATTCCTGGTCGAACAGGATCCCGTCGATGCGGTACCTGACGCGCAGGGTGTTCTCGAAGGGCTCGATGTGGATGTCGGAGGCGTTGGCGGTGATGGCATTCTCGAGAAGCAGGTTCACGAGCTGAACGACGGGCGCCTCGAAGGCCATGTCGCGCAGCTGGTTCACGTCCTCGTCGAGGACGTCCGCCGGCATGCGCTCGTCCTCCATGTTGCCGATGATCCCCTGCATCGGCGTGCCGCTCTCGTACGTTCGCTCGATGGCCTTCAAGATCCCGCTCGGGGTGCTGACCACGATCTTGAGATCGAAGCCCGTGCTCTGTCGCAGGTCGTCGCCGATGAGCGGGTTGAGGGGGTCGGCCGTCGCGACGGTGAGCACGCCGCCCTCCACGCGGATCGGGCAGACCACGTTGTGCTTCATGTACTTCGGCGACACGTTCTTGATCAGGGGCAGTGTGAGGGGCAGCTCTTCGGGGAAGACGTAGGCCAGGTTGTACTGGAGCGCGATCGCCTGGAGCAGCGCCGACTCGGTCACCGCGCCGAGGCCGAGGAGGGCCTCACCCAGGAGCTCGCCCGTCTGCTCGGTGCGCGCCAGCGCCCGGGTGACCATCTCGTGCGTGGTGATGTGGTTGGCCACCAGGATCTCGCCCAGCAGCTTCCGGCCCCCGGTGATCGGAAAGTCGAGCGTTTTCGTCGCCATCGCGTGCCCTCTCCAGGCTGGTTGACGTGGGGATGCCCAGGTCCTTGTCGCCGTCAGTATTGTTTTCGGCCACTTGCCCCCGCGAGAGGAGGTGGGAGGTGGCTGGGCAGCGCGGAACGCACCACGGCCCCGGCCGCCGAGTGGGCACTCGACGCCGGGGCCGTCGCATGCGGGGTCAGTTGCTCAGCGGCGGGCGCGCACGCGGGAGGCGAATCCGACCAGGCCGAGCATCGAGGTCCCGAGCATGGCGAGGGTCGCGGGCTCGGCGACGGGCGGCGCCGTGCAATCGATGCACACGCCACTGATGCGGATCTGCCGGACGTCGTGGAGCTGGTAGTTGCCCGACTCCGTCAGCGCGATGCCGATGATCGACTCACCCGCACCGGCGACGATCGTGAAGAAATTGCTGCCCTGCTTGAGGCTCCACGGACCGCTCGTGACGGAGCTGCCGCCGGCGAGGAAGATCTCGAAGGTCAGCGAGCCGGAGCGATTCCCGGTGTCCCCGAGGAAGGGGTTGAGGATGATGTCCTGGAAGGTCGTGCCCGTCTCGGCGTTGATGGCGAGATAGGTGAAGCTCCCGTCCACGGCCTCGACCCTGGCCTGCCCGTTCGACGGCTCGGTCAGGGTCTCCGTCCCCGTCAGGAGGAAGACGCCGCCCGTCTGGTTCGTCGTGCCGGTGACCGTCGTCCCGGAGAGACCGCTGTTCAGGAGCAGGTTCTCCTCGTTCGGCTCTGGACTGTTCTTGGCCGTCACCGTGACCGCCTGCGAGACTGCCGCGCTGCAGAGCGCCACGAAGAACGACGCGACCAGAGCCACCGCCACTTTCTTC
>JBKPPN010000266.1:0-6436 GCA_046733575.1 Candidatus Methylomirabilota bacterium
GGCTCGTGAGGCACGCCGCGCCGTCGCCACCCGCTGCGATCGAGCTAGGCCGTCTCACGGACCAGGTGATCCAGGCCATCGACCGCCGCCTCGTCGCGCACCACGAGCGGCTGGGGAGGCGCTGACCGTGGCCGGGCTCGAGAAGGCGATAATCACAAACACCGTTACCGGCGACCGGATCCCGGTGCTGTTCAACCCGGAGGAGTACACGGTCAACCGCGACATCAACTACGCCCAGGCGGCGGTGCCCGGCTTGAGCGCGCCGATCCTCCAGTTCGTCCACGGCAACATGCAGACGCTCGAGATGGAGCTGCTCGTGGACACGTACGAGGCGCACAGCGACGGCGGCCGGCAGCTCAACGGCCCCGGCGAGGACGTGCGCCGCCTCACGCGGCAGGTCACCGACCTCATGAACATCAACTCGGCGACCCACGCGCCGCCGGTGCTCCTCTTCACCTGGGCCTCGCTCGCGTTCACCTGCGTGCTCGCGCGCGCGAGCCAGCGCTTCATCATGTTCCGCCCCGACGGCACGCCGGTGCGGGCGCGGCTCCAGGTCGCCTTCAACGAGTTCCGCAACGTCGACCTCGAGGCCAAGGAGGTCAAGCGCGAGACGGCCGACTACTCCAAGCTCTACACCGTCGGCCAGGGAGAGACGCTGAGCGCCATCGCCGCTCGGACGTACGGCAACCCGGCGCTCTGGCGGCCGATCGCGCTCCGCAACGACGTCGACGACCCGCGCGCGCTCCCCATCGGCGCGCGGCTGCTCGTCCCACAGCTCCCCTTCCGCGACCCGGAGACGGGCGAGGTCCACGCCTGACGATGGCGAACCCGCGCTACGCCCCCGAGTTCCGCGTCACAATCGACGACGCGCCGATCCCCGCCGCACTGCGGGCGTCGATCACGAGTGTGAGCCTGCAGGACGGGCTCGCCGGCGCCGACCGCGTGGAGATGCAGCTCGTCAACGAGGACCTGCGCTGGCTCGACCACCCGCTCCTGGCGCTGGACAAGAAGCTCACGCTCGCCATCGGGTACGCGCCCGACCCGCTGGAGCGGGTGTTCGTCGGCGAGATCGTGAGCCACGACGCGAGCTTCCCCGCCGGCGGCGCCCCGACGCTCACCGTCGCGGCGCAGGACTTCCTCCACCGCGCCGGCGCCGGCACGAAGCGCCGGTGGTTCGCCTACTCCACGCCGGCGGGCCACAAGCCGCTCCCCGACGTCGCGGTCGTCGGCATCGTCGGCGCCGAGCAGGGGCTCATCCCGTGGGCCGATCCGATCGGCGCCGCGCTCTCGGTGCTGCTCGGCGGCGTCGAGGTCATCGCCGCCGGCGACTCGAAGGTGGAGCGGCAGAAGCTCATCCGGAAGCAGAACGGCGAGGACGACCTCAAGTTCCTCGCCCGCATCGCCGCCCAGAACGGCTGGGACATGGCGATCGACCACCGCGGCCCGCTCGGCGGCTACGTCCTCCGCTTCCAGTCGTCGCTCGACCGCCTCGCGCCCGACGTCACGCTCCGCTGGGGCGAGTCGCTCGTCGAGTTCACGCCGCGCGTGAGCACCGTCGGGCAGATCGCCGCCGTCACCGTCAACGTCTGGATCCCGCGCATCAAGACCAGCTTCGCCATCACCGCCGGCTGGGACTGGGACCGCATGGCGCTGACGCTCGACGTCCGGCCGGCGGTGAACACACTCGGCCGCGGGTCGTTCGGCGTCAAATCGGCGACGCTCGAGCTGATCGAGGAGCCGCTCACGCTGGCCTCGGCGCCGCGTGCGCTCCTCGCCCGCCTCGTGCCGAGGCTCAACGAGCGCCTCACGGGCTCCGGCAGTACGGTCGGCGACCCGCGGCTCGCCGCCGGCACCGTGCTCCGCCTCGAGGGCGTGGGCGTGGAGTTCGGCGGACTGTACCGCATCACCGGCACCCGGCACACGATCGACGCCGGCGGCTACCGCACGAGCTTCGACGTCCGCAAGGAGATCTGGTTCGGGAGCATTCCGCTCCCCGAGCAGGGCGCGGTGCCGATCAAGGCGGCGCTGCTGCACAAGGCCTAACGACAGGAGAGCGCCATGCCGTATACGCTGTTCGGACGCGCCGCCGAGGACGCCGAGGCCGACGACCCTCGGCTCTACGGCGTCGCCGTCGCCGAGGTCGTGAGCAACCGCGACCTCGACCGCACCGGCATGGTCCAGGTCAAGTTCCCGTGGTACCCGGGGGTCGAGCCGTGGGCGCGCGTCGCCGTGCCGATGGCCGGCGACGGCCGCGGGACCTTCTTCATCCCGCAGGAGCACGACGAGGTGCTGGTCGCCTTCAGCCAGGGCGACATCACGGAGCCGTACGTCATCGGCAGCCTGTGGAACGGCAAGGACAAGCCGCCGGCGAAGGAGCTCACCGACCCGGTGGACAAGCGCGTCATCCGCACGCCCAAGGGTCACGAGATCCAGTTCGACGACCGCGGACGCTCGATCACGATCACGAGCGCCAGCGGCCACAAGGTCATCGTCGGGTCCGACAAGGTCGAGATCGTGGACGACAAGGAGGGGACGCACCGCGTCACGCTCGACAAGAACGGCATCACCCTCGAGGCGAAGAAGGGGGACGTCGTGCTCAAGGCGCCGCAGGGGAGCGTCAAGATCAGCGCCCGGAGCGTCGAGGTGAAGGGCACGAGCAGTACCGAGCTGCGCGCGGGCGGGCAGTGCGTGGTGAAGGGCCGCGTGGTGCGGATCAACTGACGGAGGCGGACATGCCCATGGCGGCGCGCGTCGGCGACCCGACGAACCATCCCGGCACCATCGCCGGCCCCGGACTGGTGACGGTGCTCATCGGCGGGCGGCCGGCGGCGCGCGCGGGCGACCTCCACGCCTGCTCGATGCCCCCGAACTCCGGGCCGCACCCGCCGACCACGATCGTCGCGGGGAGCACGACGGTGCTCATCGGCGGGCGGATGGCGGCGCGGGTGGGCGACACGGCGGGGTGCGGCGCGGCAATCACCACCGGCGCGACGTCGGTGATCATCGGAGGGTGAGCGGCGTGGCGGACGGACCGGACGACGCGGCATTTCTCGGGCGCGGATGGGCGTTCCCGGTGCACGCCGACGCGGCGGGCGAGGTCGCGCTCGTCGCCCACGACGAGGACGTGCGCCAGGCGGTCCGCGTGATCCTCGGCACCGCACCGGGCGAGCGCGTCATGCGCCCCGAGTTCGGCGCCGGGCTCAGGGCGCTGACGTTCGAGCCGATGAGCCAGACGACGATCGCCCTCGTCAGGCACCGAGTGGAGGAGGCGCTGGTGACGTGGGAGCCGCGCATCGACAGCATCGCGGTCGACGTCACCGCCGAGCCGCCACTCGGGCGGCTCCTGATCGACGTCCGCTACCGCGTCCGCGCCACCAACACCTTCTACAACCTCGTGTACCCGTTCTACCTGCTCGAGGGGGAGCACGCGTGACGGCCGACCGGGCGCCGATCCTCGACCCGCGGGACGCCGCGGCCGTCTTCGCCGAGCTGCTGGCGCGCGCGCCGGCGTATGTCCCGGAGTGGGCGCTCGCCGACGGCAGCGCCGGGCGTGCGCTGCTCCGGATCTTCGCCCGCGACATGCAGGTGGTGATCGACCGGCTGAATCGCGCGCCCGACAAGAACCTGCTCGCCTTCCTGGACATGCTGGGGGTGAGCCTCGTCCCGGCGCAGGGGGCGCGGGCGCCGGTCGTCTTCGCCCCGGTGCCGGGGCTGGGCGACGGCCGCGCCCCCGCCGGCACGCGGGTCGGCGCGTCGGTCCGCGGGCGCGACGCGCCGCTTGTCTTCGAGACGGAGCGCGCGGTGGCGGTGGCGGCGGCGACGCTGACGCAGGTCGTCTCGCTCTGGCCGGCGCGCGACGCCTACGCCGACCACTCAGTCGAGCAGGCGGGGCGGCGGCCGTTCGCGCTGTTCGAGACGCTCCGACCGGTGCCTCACGAGCTGTACCTCGCGCACGACACGCTGCTCGCCTTCGCCGACGGCGCGACTGTCGAAGCCGAGCTCGAGCTCGGCACGTCCGGAAGCGCGGCACTCCGCACGGCGTGGGAGCACTGGGACGGTAAGGCGTGGCGCCCGTTCGCCCCGTTCGGCGACGGCGGCGCCGCCGGCACCCCCGGGAGCGTCGACGGGACGCTCGGCCTCACGAGGAGCGGCGTGATCACGCTCCGCGCGCGCTGCGGCCGTTCGGCGCCCACGACCGTGGGCGCCATCGCCGCCCACTGGGTCCGCGGCCGGCTCGACCAGCCGCTCCGGCCCGACCCGGCGCGCGTGCTGCCGGCGGTGGACCGCATCCGCCTGCGGAGCGTGATCGAGCGACCGCTGCGCCGTAATGCATCCGGTGCCGCCGTCGGCGACGTGCGCCCCGACCGCGCCTCCGCCGACGGCACGGCGCTCGACGTCGCGAAGACCTTCCTCCCGCTCGGGCGCTCCCCCGAGCGCGGCAGCGCGTTCTACGTTGCGAGCGAGGAGGTGTTCGGCAAGCCGGGCGCGGTGGTGACGGTCGCCTTCAGCCGCGCGCTCACGCCGCAGGAGGAGGCGGACGCGCTCGGCACCCAGTACGAGGCGGACGCGAACGCCGCCCGGGTGCTCATCCTCCGCGCGGCGCGCGCCGCGGCGTGGGCGGTGGAGCGCGCCGCCACCGCCATCCTTACCTCGGCGCCGAGCTCGCCCCAGCGCGCGGCACTTACGAACAAGATCTCGCTCCTCGCCGCCGCGATGGGCGGCCTCCACGAGCTCAGCGACATCGACGCCCTGCGCCAGGCGGCAGCCGACGTCCGCGACGCGGCGGACGCGCCGGTACCGGTTGACATCACGTGGGGCGGCTCCATCCCCCAGGTCATCACCAACACCAGGAACAACATCGTCGCCGGCCGCGACCGCGATCGCGAGGCGATCCAGCGCGGCGTGTCCACGCTGGTCGCGCTCGACGACATGAGCCCGACCGCCGCCGCCGGCGCCGGCGGCGCGCCGCCGGTCGCGCTCGAGCCGCCGCGCCTGGTGTGGGAATACTGGGACGGCGGCGAGTGGCGCACACTCCTCGGGCCGGTCGACGACCCCGCCGCGAACTTCACGCACACGGGCGTCGGCGCGGTGACGCTCGTCGTCCCGCGCGACCTCGAGCCTGTCGAGGTGGACGGCGTCACCGCGCGATGGATCCGCGCGCGCCTGGCGAGCGGCAGCTACGACCGGCTGCGCCTCGTGAGCTGGACCGACTCGGCCACGGGCGAGCTGAACGTCTTTCCCGTCATCGAGCCGCGGCCGCCGGCGCTCGAGCACTTCTTCCTCGGCTACGAGTACCGCTCGCCCTGGCAGTACCCGGAGCACTGCCTGACGCTGAACGACTTCCGACTCGAGCGGCGGAGCGCCGACGTGCGCACGCCCGGCGCCTTCTTCCCCCCCTTCCGGCCGGTCGAGGACGCGCGGCCGGCGCTCTACCTCGGCTTCGACCGCCCGCTGCCTAACGACGTCGTCGGCCTCTACCTCGACGTGGAGGAGACGGACGAACCGGCGCCGCCGCTGGTATGGGAGGCGTGGGACGGCGGTGGCTGGCGCGAGCTCGCCGTCGTCGACGAGACGATCGGCCTCCGGCGGCCCGGCGTGGTCTCGTTCATCCCGCCGGCCGTCGCGCCGCGCCCGGAGGTCCCGATGACCGCGGCCGAGGGGCGGCTGATCACCGCCGGCTCGCCGCGCGACGCCGCCATCTTCCAGGCCGGGGACCGTGTCGTCGTGCGGCAGGCCGACCGCGCCGAGTCCGGCGTGGTCGAACGCGTGGACGACGCGGCGATCACCCTCGAGCTGCCGCTGGCCGCGCGCTACGACGGCGGGTTCGTCGCGCCGGCGGCGCTCCCCCGCTTCGGCGCGCCGCTCGACTGGGTGCGCGCCCGCCTCAAGGAGGACGGCTCCCCCGCGCGCGCCCGGTTCGTCGGGATCTCCGTGAACGCTGCCTGGGCGCTGCAGGTCCAGACGCTCGAGAACGAGACGCTCGGCTCCGCCACCGGCGAGCCGGGGCAGGCGGTGTTCTTCACGCAGGTGCCGGTCCTCCCGGGTGAGGAGGTGGAGGTGCGCGAGCTCGTCGGCGCGCGGGCGCACGTCGAGCTGCCGATCCTCACCGACGACCTGCTCGCCCGGGGGTTCGCGCGCGACGACATCCGCGCGGTGACGGACCCGCGGACGCAGCGGGTGACCGAGGTGTGGGTGCGCTGGCGGGCGCGCCCGCACCTGTTCTTCTCCGGCGCCGACGACCGCCATTACGTGATCGAGCGCTCGCGCGGGCGGCTCGTGTTCGGCGACGGGCAGACCGGGCGCGTGCCCCCGGCGGGCTCGAACAACATCCGCGCGCGGCGCTACCGCGCCGGGGGCGGCACCGCGGGGAACGTACCGGCCGGGAGCGTCACACAGCTCCTGAGCGGCCCGGCCGCGGTCGCGGAGGTGTCCAACC
>JBKPPN010000267.1:0-6997 GCA_046733575.1 Candidatus Methylomirabilota bacterium
GGCGCTGGACATGGCGAGGGCGCGGTTTCCCAGCTCGCTCAGCATGTCGGTCGATGAGCGGCGGCGGCGCCGCATCGGCCAGGAAGCCTTCTGGTTCCTGCCCACGAAGAACACGCTGGACCGGGCGACCGCGATGATGCCGCCGCTCCTCTACGAACGGCTGGACGACATCGGTCTCGACTTCTGCGTTGTCTATCCCACGGCCGGACTGCCCTACTACCGGCTGCCGTCCGAGAAGCATCGCCGCGCGCTGTGCCGCGCCTACAACACCTTCACCGCGGACCAGTTCCGTCCGTTCAGCGACCGCATCATCCCTGCCGCCATCATCCCGATGTTCTCCCCCGAGGAAGCGATCGACGAGCTGGAGTTCGCGTCGAAGCAGCTCGGCCTCCGCGTCATCATGATGGGCGGACTGATCCGCCGGCCCATTCCCGCCCTCGTCGAGGAGCATCCCGAGGCGTCGAAGTTCGTCGAGTGGTACGACGTGATCGGGATCGACAGCGAGCACGACTACGATCCCGTGTGGGCCAAGTGCCGCGAGCTCCGGATCGCACCCAGCTTCCACAACGGCGCGCGCTCGATCCTGCTGCGCAACTCGCCGTCGAACTTCTGCTACAACCACATCGGCCACTTCGCGTCCGCCGGCGAGGCCATGGCGAAGGCGCTCTTCTTCGGTGGCGTCACGCGACGCTTCCCCGAGCTCAACTTCGCCTTCCTCGAGGGCGGTGTCGGCTGGGCCTGCTCGCTCTACGCCGACCTCATCGGTCACTGGGAGAAGCGAAACCGAGAGGCGCTGGAGAACACGAAGCCGGCGAATCTCGATCACGCCGCGCTGCTCGCCCTGGCGGAGAAGTACGGGGCGCCGACGCTCGTGGACGCGGTGCGACGCGGCGAGGGCCTCGACGACAACGGCAACGGCACCGGCGGCGTCGAGGATCTCGACGATTACTCGCGCTGCCAGATCAGCCGCAAGCAGGACATCCGCGACCTGTTCGTGCCGCGCTACTACTTCGGCTGTGAGGCCGACGATCCTCTCAACGCGTGGGCGTTCAACCGGAAGGCCAACCCGATGGGCGTACGTCTCAACGCGATCTTCAGCTCCGACATCGGACACTTCGACGTGCCCGACATGACGGAGGTCGTGCCCGAAGCATACGAGCTGGTCGAGCACGGGCTGCTGAACGAGGAGGACTTCCGCGACTTCACGTTCGCCAACGCGGTGCGGTTCTGGGGCGAGGTGAACCCCGACTTCTTCAAGGGCACCGTGGTGGAGAAGCAGGCCGCCGAGGTCCTGGCCGGCTCCCGGTGATGAACGTCTGCCCCGCGTGCAAGGAGGGTCGGCTCGGCCTCGGCACGACGACGGCCACGTTCGAGGCGGACGGCACGACCGTCGTCATCCGCAACGTCCCCGCCGAGGTGTGCGACAGCTGCGGGGAGGGTTCGTTCGATCCCGTCACGAGCGACCGTCTGGTGGAGCTGGCGACCGCGGCGGCGGGGTGGTCGGGAGCCCCGGTGCAGATCTGCGATTACGAATGAGGGCCTGACCGGCGAGCGCGACCACCGGCCGCCCGGGAACCCGGGCAGCCGGTGATCGCTTCGATTCAGGCCCTGGCGCGGATCGCGGCCAGCACGCGATCGGGCAACAGCGGCACTTGCCGGACGCGCGCCCCCGTCGCAGCGAAGATGGCGTTGCTCAGCGCGGGCGCCACCGTGGTCGTCCCCGGCTCGCCGAGCCCCGTCGGGTACTCCGTGGACGGCACGAGGTACACCTCGACCTCCGGGATCTCGTTCATCCGCAGCACCTGGTAGTCGTGGAAGTTCGACTGCACGAGCGCGCCGTTGGCGATCGTGCCCCGCTCCTTCAACGCGTTGCTCACGCCGAACAGGATCGAGCCCTCGATCTGCGAGCGGGCGCCGTCGGGATTGACCACGATGCCGCAGTCCACGGCGCACGTGACCTTCTCGACCGTGACCTTGCCGCTGCCCGGATCGACCCGGGCCTGCACCACCGACGCCGTCCACGTGGGCGTCTTCTTCTCCTGCGCGCTGACGCACGCGATGCCGCGCCCGGTGTTGGCGGGCAGCGTCGTGCCCCAACCACTCTTGTCCGCCGCGAGCTTCAGCACGCGGGCGAGCCGCGGCGCGCCGCCCAGCATCGAGAGCCGGTACTCGAGGGGGTCCTTGTCGGCCAGCTTCGCCAGCTCGTCCATGAACGTCTCGACGGCGAAGAACGTGTAGTTGGGCGCGACCGCGCGCACGTAGCCAACCGAGATGCCGGTCTCGACGGGCACCGCGCGCACGACCTGGTTCGGGATGTCGTAGACGTGATCGGCCCCGTTGAGGGCGAACTGGTCGAGGCCCTTCTTGTCCACGAAGTCCGGCCCCCACCGCTTGCCGGGATGCGAGGCGATGAGCGTGTTCTCCCACGCGACGACCTTGCCGTCCGCAGCGAGCCCCGCCTTCAGGACCTGGAGCGTGGCCGAGCGATAGAAGTCGCGACGCAGGTCTTCCTCGCGCGAGCGGATCAGCTTGACGGGCCGCTTCGCCTCGCGCGCGATGAGCGCGGTCTCCAGCATGATATCGGGCTCGAGTCGCCGCCCGAAGCCGCCGCCCAGGTAGTGCTGGTGCAGCCGGATCTTCGAGGCGTCCACGCCCAGCACGGCGGCCAGCGTGCCGACGGCGAACGTCTGGAACTGGCTGCCCGTGTAGAGGTGGTACACACCCGTGCTGTCGAGCTGGGCCACGCAGTTCATCGGTTCCATCTGCATGTGCGCGACGTAGTCGGTGGTGAAGGTGGCCTCGTGCCGTCGCTGGGCGTTCGACATCGCGCTCTTCGCCTCACCCTGCTCGTGCCACGCGGCGGCGCCCGGGTCGTCCTTCGCCTTGGCAAAGCTGGCGAAGATCGACTCCGTCGAGACGTTGGCATTCGGCCCGGGGTCCCACGTGACCTTGAGCGCGTCGCGCGCTTTCACCGCCGCCTCGTACGACGTGGCGACGACGGCGACGACCTGCGGCAGGTTCACGGTCGCGAGATAACCCTTCACCTTCCTCGCCGCGCTGTCGTCGACCGCGGTGGCCTTGCCCCCCTCGCGCGTCGGCGGGTACGCGACCTTGGCGTAGGCCATGCCGGGCAGGAACGCGTCCATGCCGAACTTCGCCTTGCCATTCGTCTTGTCGGGGATGTCGAGCCGCGGGATCCACTGACCGACGATGCGGTACTCGGCCGGCTTCTTGAGCGTGATCTTCTTGAGGTCGTCCTCGCTGAACGTCCTGGTGATCGGCACGGCGCGCACGATGTCCCCGTATCGCAGGGAACGCCCCGTCGGCAGGTGACGGACGATGCCGCGCTCCGCCACGCAGTCCGCCGCGTCGACCTTCCACTGCCGCGCCGCCGCGTCGACCAGGGCCAGGCGGGCGGCGGCGCCCGCGCGCGACAGCGTGTCGAACGTCCAGTTCACCGACCAGCTCCCACCGGTCAGCATCAGGCCGAACTTCGGGTCCGCGACGGGATAGTCGACGCGCACGTCCTTCCACTCGGCGTCGAGCTCTTCGGCCACGATCTGGGCCAGCGCGGTCCCCACGCCCTGACCCATCTCGGCCTTGGTGATGTGCACGGTGACGATGCCGTCGGGCGTGATCGTGAGCGCGGTGTTCGGATCCCAGGCCGCGGCCGCCGCGGCCGTCCTGGGTCCGCCCACGAGCGGGATGCGGACGGTGAGACCGACGCCAGCGACGGTCGCGATGACGAAGCGGCGGCGAGTCAGGGAGGTCGGCATGGCTACACCCCCTGGGCCGCGCGCTTGATCGCGCGCTTGATGCGCGGGTACGTGGCGCACCGGCAGATGTTGCCCGACATCGCATCCACGATGTCCTGATCCGTCGGATTCGGCTTGCGCGCGAGCAGCGCCGCGGCGGACATGAGCTGTCCGGACTGGCAGTACCCGCACTGCGGCACCTGCTCCGCGATCCACGCGAGCTGGAGCGGATGACGTCCTTCGGGATGCAGGCCCTCGATCGTCGTGATCTTCTTGCCCGCCGCCTGCGCGACGGTCGTCTGGCAGGAGCGGACGGCCTGGCCGTCGAGATGCACCGTGCAGGCGCCACACTGCGCCATCCCGCAGCCGAACTTCGTGCCCGTCATTCGCAAGCGCTCGCGGATGACCCACAGCAAGGGCGTGGAAGGCTCGGCGTCGACGTTGTACGTCTTGCCGTTGATGAGAAGCGTCGCCATGTCAGACCTCCTGAAGCGGGCGCGCCCGCGGCGCACCGGTGAGGGTGGGAGGCTCGACGGACATCCGCGCCGAACTATGGTGAGCATCGCGCCGCGTGTCAAGGCGCGCGTGCGCGCGAGCCTCGGCCTTCGCGCATAATGCGGACCACGAGCGAGCGAGCGGTGTCGACATCCGCAGCGGTGGGAGCGTGGAAATCAATGGAACGGATCCGGGTCGTCCACTACCTGAACCAGTTCTTCGCGGGCGTCGGCGGCGAGAAGCGGGCCGACGTCGAGCCCACCGTGCGTCGCGGTCCCGTCGGCCCCGGGATGCCGCTCCAGGCGGCGCTGGCGGACGCCGGCGCCGTGGTGGCGACGGTCTACTGCGGCGACGACCACGTGAACGTCGCGGGTGACGCCGCGATCGAGCGCATCGTCGCCCTCGTGCGCGAAGAGAAGCCGGCCGTCGTCATAACGGGGCCGGCATTCGCCTCCGGCCGGTACGGGATGGCGTGCGCGGCAGTGGCCCAGGCGGTCGAGTCGCGCCTGCACGTACCCGCGATCACGGCGATGTCGCCCGAGAACCCTGCCGTGGAGATCTATCGCCACGCCGTCACCATCGTCCCGACCAGCGACTCGCCCGCGACGACAGCCGAGGTCATGCGACGGCTGGCGCGCCTGGCGCTCAAGCGCGGTCGCGGGGAGCCGCTCGCGACGCCGGACATGGACGGCTACCTCCCGCGCGGCGTGCGGCGAAACGTGCTCGACTCTCGCATCGCGGCGGAGCGGGTCGTCGACCTGGTGCTGACGAAGCTCCGCGGGGCGGCGTACCGCACCGAGGTGCCGCTGCCCGACGTCGATCCGCTCGTCCCCGCGCCGCCGCTGGCCGACCCGCGGACTGCCACCATCGCGCTCGTCACGTCGGGCGGCGTCGTCCCGCGGGGCAATCCCGATCGCATCGAGGCCCGCCGCGCGTCGCGGTGGTCGAAGTTCTCCATCGCGGGGCTCGACGACCTGACGTCGAGCGACTTCGAGTGCGTGCACGGCGGCTTCGACAACGAGCTCGTGAGCCAGGACCCCGATCGCGTACTGCCTGTCGACGTCATGCGAGAGCTGGCCCGCGACGGCGTGATCGGACGCCTGCACGAGACGTGCTACGTGACGGTCGGCGCGGGTGGGCCGATCGAGCGGGCGCGACGGTTCGGTCGCGACATCGCGGAGGAGCTCCTCGCCGCGGGCGTGCAGGCGGTCATCATGACGGCCACCTGAGGGACCTGCAATCGTTGCGGCGCAACGATGGTCCGCGAGATCGAGCGCAAGGGGCTTCCCACGGTGTTCTTCTCGTCCGTGCCCGCCATTCCGCTCGCCTTCGGCGCCACGCGCATCCTGCCCGGCCGCGCCATCCGTCACGTGCTGGGCGACGCCGCGCTGCCGCCCGAGCGGGAGCGCGCCTTGCGGCGACAGATGATCGAGCGCGCGCTCGCGCTGCTCGGCGTCCCGTGCGAGCGGCCCACGCTGTTCCCGCTCTCCACGTGAGCGCAGCTTCCCGCGCTCACCACGTGAGCGCAGCTTCGGGCGCTCACTCGTGAGCGACGAGACCGCGATCTCGGAGCGCGCGGGGGCGCTCCATCGCCGCGCGCTCGTCGTTGATGCTCAGGGCACGGCGGTCCTCCTCCCTACGGCGCTGGTACCCCCGCCGGCCGCGGACGGCGTCGCCTTCCTCGATCGCGCTCTTCGCGCCGGGCTCACCGCCATGGCGGTCACCATGGGCGTCGCCGGCGTCGGCACCGGGGTCGACGACTTCCGCGCCATGGTCACGACGATCCAGGGGTATCTCGGTTACTTCGATCTGGAGCCGCGCCTGGTCCACGTCGAGCGGGCCGACGACGTCGTGCGCGCCAAGCAGGAAGGACGACTGGGTGTCGTGTTCGGGTGCCAGGGGCTGCCGTCGAAGATCGACAACGACCTCGACCTGCTTCGCGTCCTGCACAAGCTCGGACTGCGCGTGGCCCAGCTCACGTACAACGAGCGCAACGCTATCGGCGGCGGCTGCCTCGAGATGCCGGACGCCGGGCTCACGCAGTTCGGACGCGTCGCGATCCGCGAGATGAACCATCTCGGCATCGCGGTCGACCTGGCCCACGCCGGCCCGCGCACCACCCGGGACGCCATCGACGCGTCGGCGAAGCCGATCATCGTCTCGCACGCGAACGCCCGCGCGCTGAACGACAACCCGCGCAACGTCCCCGACGACGTGCTGGAGGCGCTGGGCGGCCGCCGCGGATTCATCGGTATCACGGCGTACTCGCCGTTCGTGGAGCTGAAGCCGGGCGTTCGCCCGAGCCTGGACGACGTGGTGACGCACGTGGCGCACGTCGCGGAGCGCGCGGGCGTGGAGACGGTCGGGATCGGCTCGGATCTCTTCGAGGGCGAGTCGCCCGTCCGCTTCGAGCGCTTCTTCCGCGTGCGCTATCCCGACGTGATCCGTCACTACACCATCGACACCGTGTATGCCCAGGGCTTCACGCGCGTCGACGACTTCCCGCGGCTCACCGAGGCGCTCGTGCGTCGCGGCTTCAGCGACGACGAGATCCTCGCCATCCTCGGCGGCAACTACCTGCGCGTCCTCCGCGAGGTCTGGCGAGACTGAGATCTCGTCGACCCGAGGCGTGGCGCAGCCGGGCCGCGCCGTCTCCGAGCCGGGGGGGTTTGGGGCGCCGCGCCCCCGTCTCGGTCAGACCTCCGGGAACGTCCGCGACAGCTTCTCGAAGGTGAGGAGCTCGCGCT
>JBKPPN010000268.1:0-5388 GCA_046733575.1 Candidatus Methylomirabilota bacterium
CCCCGACGCGGGACCGCATGCGAGGGGACGACCACGACGAGCGCGATCACTCACCGCGATGCCGTCGACGTGTCTCCTGCTCGACAGTGAGCGGCTACAGCGTGCGTTGCGGGTGGCGCGCGGTCGCTGTCACCGTCGGGGCGCCGCACCCCGACATCGCGCCGTCGCGTCCTCGCGCACCGCGCCGTCCCGGATGACGACGCCGTACTCGCGCTCGGCGTAGTCCGCGGTGATCTTCTCCTCCAGCACGTCGCGCAGGACCAGGGTGGGATCACGCGTGAACGGATCGCCCCAGCCGCCCGCGCCCGCGAGGACGTGACGGAAGACGTCGCCGTGCCGCACCGTGATCGTGCACTTCGGGGGTAAGACGCGCTCGTCCGCGGTGCCCGGGTTCAGGATGTTGGCCGACGCCGTGCCGGAGCGGCCGCCCGCCAGCCCGTAGGGCAGGTGCGCGCGCCGGTCCGTGCGCAGCTGCAGCGACGCCTCGTGCTCGAGGAAGCGATACTGCCGCACGGGTGCGAGCCCGCCGCGAAACTTTCCCGCGCCGCCCGTGTCCGGCACGTAGCCGTACCGCTCGATGAGGATCGGGTACTCGGACTCGATCACCTCGATCGGATTGTTGGAGAAGTTGACGACGGAGCTGGAGACCGCGTCGATGCCGTCGCGATCGGGACGTCCGCCCCACGAGCCGAAGAGGAACTCCAGGAACACGAACGGCTTGCGGTCCTTGTCGTAGCCGCCGAAGCTCACGCCCGTGTCGCCTCCGACCTCGCACGCGAAGACGCGGTCGGGCGCAATCTGCGCCAGCGCCCCGAAGAGCACGTTGGCCATGCGAAACCCGGTGAGGCCACGCGCCGCCACCGCGGCGGGAGGCACGGGATTGACCACGGTGCCGGGCGGCGCGATGACCTCGATCGGACGGAAGTAGCCCTCGTTGTTGGGCGGCTCACCGCCGATCAGGTGCCGCACGCACGCGTACACGGCGGACTTGGTGAACGGCAACGGCGAGTTGATGCCGCCGCGCACCTGCGGCGCGGATCCCGTGAAGTCCGCGATCATCCGATCGCCGCTGACGGTGATCGTGACCGTGATGGGGATCGGATCGGGATCGATGCCGTCGTCGTCCATCCAGTCGGTGAACGTGTAGACGCCGTCCGGCATGGCGGTGATCGCGTTGCGGGCGAGGCGCTCGGCCTGATCCAGGAGCGCCGTGTTGCAGACGGCGAACCGCTCGCGACCGTGCTTGGCCACGAGCCCCAGGTAGCCGCGCTCGCCGGTGAGACATGCGGCCACCTGCGAGCGCACGTCGCCCAGCACCTGGCGCGGCACGCGCACGTTGCGGTCGATCATCTCGAAGATCGCGTCGACGGGACGGCCGGCCTCGTAGAGCTTCAGCGGCGGGATGCGCAGCCCTTCCTGGTAGATCTCGGTGGCGTCGCAGCCGTTGCCGCCCGCCGTCTTGCCGCCGACGTCGAGCTGATGACCGATGCTGGCCGACCACCCGACGAGCTCCGGCTCGCCGCCGGCCGTCTCCGCATCGAGGAAGATCGGCTTGAAGATGTAGAAGTCGGGCAGGTGCGTTCCGCCCTGGAACGGATCGTTCAGGATGAAGACGTCGCCCGGCGCGATCCGGCCCGCGAACTTCCGGCGCACCTCCGCCATGGCGTCGGGGATGGAGCCGAGGTGAAGCGGCAGCGTGAGCCCCTGCGCGATCAACCGGCCGTCGGCGTCGCAGAGCGCACACGACATGTCCATCGCGTTCTTCAAGTTGTTGGAGTACGCGGTGCGCACGAGCGCGATGGCCATCTCGTCCACGATGGCGTCGAGCGCGTTCTTGACCAGCTCGAGCAGGATCGGATCGCCGACCTCGCGGGCGACCGTGCCCGTCTCACGGGCGACCTTGCCCGCCTCACGGGCGACCGTGCCCGTCTCACGGCGGACAGACCCGATGGCGGGCGCGCTCACACCAGGTCCCTCGAGACGACGCTGCGCACGAACGTGAGTCCGTCCTGCAGCGGTCGTCCCTTGTCGCGGGAGTGTCGATACACCGCCTTGCCGTCCTGCCCGCGGAACCGCTCGATCACCATGAACAGCATCGTCTCCCCCATCCCACCGTCTCCGTCGCGCGGCCTATAATCCCATGGCGAGATCAGGGATGGACATCGAGATCGTCGTCATCGGCGCCGGCATCGCCGGCGCGTCCGCCGCCTATCACCTGGCGCGACACGGGCGTCGCGTGGCGCTGCTGGACCGTGCGGACGTCGCCGCCGGTGCGTCGAGCCTGAACGCGGGCGCCATCGACTCGATCGGATGGGGCGACGCCCCCGATCTCCACACCCATCTCACCACGGGCAGCCAGGAGCTGTTCGCCCACGTGCACATCGATCTGGGCGAGGACATCGAGTTCCGCCAGTCCGGCGCGCTGCAGGCCATCCACACGCCGTCGCAGTACGAATTCGAGCGCGACCGCGTGCGCGCCCTGCGCGCGCGCGGCCACCGCGTCGAACTGCTGGAGACCCGCGAGGCGCGCGCCATCGAGCCCGGTCTGTCGTCGTCGCTCCTCGGCGCGATGTACTCGCCCCTCCGATCCCAGGCCGATCCGGTCAAAACGACGCGCGCGTTCGCAACGCTCGCGGCGCGCCTCGGCGCGCGCGTCCTCACTCACCGCGAGGTGACGGGTCTCGGGCCGCGTGGCGCGGGCGGCCACGTCGTCCGCACGCCGGAGGCCGAGATCGTCGCCGGCGCGGTGGTCATCGCGGCCGGCGCGTGGTGCGCGCGACTGGGCGCGATGATCGATCTCGACATCCCCATCGTCCCGGTGCGTGGTCAGATGTGGGCCACCGCGCCCGTCGCTCCCTCGATCTTCCAGACGATCTCGTCGGCCGAATCCGCGCACGACTGGCACCGCCACCACGGGGGCGAGCCACCCGATCTGACGAACCGCGACGGCGTCCGCGTCACGCGCCACCTCTACGGCCGGCAGCGACGAAACGGCGAGATCATCTTCGGCGGCGATCGCGATCTGGTAGGCGAGAACACCACTCCGGACCCCGCCGGGATCGAGGTGAACCGCCGGCACGCCATCGAGGTGCTGCCGTTCCTCGCCGGTCTTCCCATCGCACGCACGTGGGCGGGACTCATGCCGTTCCCGCTCGACGGCAAGCCGCTGATCGGCCGACTTCCCGGGCGCGACGACCTGTGGATCGTGAGCGGCCTCGCGTCGTCCGGCTTCGGTCGTGGCCCGATGGCGGGCAAGCTCCTCGCCGACTACCTGCACACCGGCACCCCGTCACCCGTCCTCGCCGAGGCCGACCCCGCCCGCTGCGTCCGCGAGCTCGCGCGCTAGCTCCGCGCCCGCCGGGCGGGCGCTCGGCGTTTTCAAGGCGTCCCGGCCCTCGCCTCGCGCACGAGCGCAACGACGTAGTAGAGCGCGAGCGCGATCGGGCCGAGCAGCATCGCGAGCCAGAAGGCCCACGTGCCGACGTCGTAGTGATGGCGGCCGGCGGCCATCACCCAGAGCCAGCGCGTCGCCGCGATGACGCCGACGAGCAGCGCCGCGGCCAGCATCCACCGCGCGCGTGGCTGTCTCGACGCGTCGGCGTACGCCAGGACGACGATCCAGAGCGCGAGCAATCCCACCGCCGCGGCGGCGATCCAGACGAGGATCACGCCGGTGCTCGTCACCTCGCTCCACCGCTCGCCGGCGCTTCGGCCCGGCGCGATCACCGCGGTGCCGAGCGCGATGGCGGCGCCGAGGCCGCCCGCGAACAGTATCGGCAGCAGTAACAGCGTGGCGGGAAGCGGCCCCAGCACGACCCTGACCCAGCGCATATCCATTGAAGGAGAACCCTCGGAGGGGTTCCCGCGGCCTCCGGTACCGGCAATCGTAGGCTGGTTCGACGCCGCTCCGGTAGCTCTGCCGGCGGGCTCGACCGGTCTGCTACCTTACAGCGATGGTCGCAACCGACAACGGAACTCCCTGGGTGATCCAGGTCGAGGCATTTCACAAGGCGTATCGCGAGACCATCGCGGTGGAGGACCTCAGCTTCGTCGTGCAGCCGGGCGAGATCCTCGGCCTGCTCGGACCGAACGGCGCGGGGAAGACGACGACCATGCGGGCCGTCGCGGGCGTGATCCCGCCCACGCGCGGACGCCTCGTCGTGGGCGGCCACGACGTCGTGCGGGACCCCGTGGCCGCCAAGAAGCTCCTGTCCTATGTCCCCGACGATCCCAAGCTCTTCGATGCGCTCACCGTGTTCGAGCACCTGCAGTTCGTGGCGTCGGCGTACCGCGTGGCGGATTTCGAGACCAAGGCCCGGCGGCTCCTCGAGCAGTTCGAGCTGACCGAGCAGCGTGACAAGCTCGCGCAGGAGCTCAGCCGCGGCATGCGCCAGAAGGTCGCCATCTGCTGCGCCTACCTGCACGACCCGAGCGCGATCCTGGTGGACGAGCCTTTGACGGGGCTCGATCCGCGCGGCATCCGGACCATGAAGCAGTCGCTGCGCGAGCGCGCGGCCCACGGCGCGGCAGTGGTCATCAGCTCGCACCTGCTCGCGCTGGTGGACGACCTGTGCACGCACCTGCTGATCATCCATCGCGGCCGGCAGCTGTTCTTCGGCGACGCGGGCCACGCGCTCAGGACGTTCGCCGCGGAGGAGTCCGATTCCCCGCTCGAAGCCGTGTTCTTCCGGTTGACCGAGGGCACGGCGGAGCTGGCCCAGCCGGCTCCGTAGGCGCGCCCGTCTCGACGCCGAGCCGATGCATCCCGCGCTCGTCACGCTCATCCTGCTGCAGGGCAAGGCGCTGGTGCGCCGCTTCGCGCGCACGGCGCGCTCGCCCCGCGGACTGGTCTTCGTGGCCATGGCCATCGTGCTCCTCGCGGCGTGGCTCGTCCCGGGCGTCACGGGGCGGTACGTCGGCGATCGGCTGCCCCCGGCGGCGGCGCGCGCGATGTTTCCCATGGCCATGCTCGCGCTGTGTGTCGTCAACCTGGTGACGAGCCTGGGCGACCGCGCCGTCGCCTTTCTGCCCGCCGAGGTGCACCTGCTGTTCCCGGCGCCGTTCTCGCGCCGGCAGCTTCTCGCCTACAAGCTGGGCAAGAGCGTCGCCGGCGCGGTCTTCACGGCATCGATCTTCGCGGTGCTGTTCGGGCGCTACACGCAGCTCTGGCTCGCGGGCTGGCTCGGCATCTTCCTCGCTCTCGTGTTCCAGCAGCTCTTCAGCATGTCGGTCGTCCTGATCGGCGAGACGCTCGGCGAGCGCGTGTACACGCGGAGCCGCGCGACCATCGTGGCCGGGCTCGTGGCCGCGGCGGGGATGGCGCTGACGCCGCTCTTCTGGTCCGGACGTCGGTACACCTTCCCCCAGCTCGCCCTCGCCTTCCGCGAG
>JBKPPN010000269.1:0-4224 GCA_046733575.1 Candidatus Methylomirabilota bacterium
GTCTCCGTGGGCGGCATCGCCCTCGAGATCATCGACCGCATGCAGCGCCTGGGGGCGTGCGTGGCGCCGCCCATGGAGGACTGCTTCCGGAACGACCCCGGCGTGCGCGACCGCTGGGTGCGCTGGGGCTTCGAGGAGCTGTATGCGCGCCGGAAGCCCAAGCCCATCGTCTATGCCGCATCGTTCGATCCCGAGGGCTGGAAGCAGGCCTCCCAGGAGATGGTGCTGGAGGCCGGCGTGACGCTGCGCTGCCATTCCTGGTTCTCGCGCGCCCTCGTGGAGGACGGCGCCGTGCGCGGCGTGGTGGTGGAGAC
The DNA here is from genome assembly GCA_046733575.1 of Candidatus Methylomirabilota bacterium. Taxonomy (GTDB): domain Bacteria; phylum Methylomirabilota; class Methylomirabilia; order Rokubacteriales; family CSP1-6; genus JBKPPN01. Next base: position 315 of record JBKPPN010000269.1, read on the forward strand.
GAAGGCGGGGCGCCAGGCCGTTCTGGGCCGCGTGGTCATCGACGCCACAGGTGACGGCGACGTCTACGGCAGCGCGGGCGCGCCGAGCGTCCACGGCTCGTACATCCTGACCCTTGTGCACCGGCTCGCCGCGGTCGACACCGATGCCGCCTTCGCCTTCGAGCGGAGCGACCCCGCCGCGGCGCAGCAGCTCGACCGCGAGGTGAAGCAGATGCTGGGCGGCGCGTGGGACATGTGGTGGATGCTGACGCCGCGTCCGGGCGTCGTCTGGTGCAATTGCCCGCACATTCCCGGCTTCGATGGGCTCAACCCCGAGCACCTGACGCACATCGAGGTCGAGGCGCGCCGACGGTTCATGAAGGTGCTCGACTTCGTCCGGGCGAACGTCCCGGGATTCTCGCGCGCGTACATCCTCGACGCCGCGCCCCAGATCGGCGTGCGACAGACGCGTCTGCTCGACGGCGAGTACGTGGTGACCAAGGAGGACATTTTCGAGAAGCGCACATTCCCGGACGTCATCGCGCGCGGTCGCGACTACTACACGCCGTACCGGAGCCTCCTGCCGAAGCGCGTCGACGGACTGCTGGCGGCCGGTCGCTGCTACGCGGCGACCTCCGACGCGCAGAAGATCAGCCGCGAGATCCCGCCCGTGATGGTGATGGGCGAAGCGGCCGGCACCGCGGCAGCGCTGGCGCTCGAGTCCGGCGTCGCCGTGCGCCGTGTCGACGTGCCGGCATTGCAGAAGCGGCTCCTCAAGCAGGGCGTCAATCTCGGCACGATTCCGGTGGCCTGATGGCATTCGCTCGCGTCGAGCGTGACGGGCATCTGCTCGTCGTCACGATCGACCGGCCGGAGGTGCGTAACGCGCTCCACCGCGCGGCGACCGAAGAGATGGATGCGATCTGGTCGGACTTCGAGCAGGACGACGACTTGCGCGTCGCCATTCTCACCGGCGCCGGCGACCGCGCGTTCTGCGCCGGCTACGACATGAGCGCCGCCGAGGCCGCGGCCGACGGGACCCGCGGCGCGGGATACGTGGCCGCACGTCATCCGCGCGGGCTGGGCGGTCTCACGCTCCGCGAGGGGATGACAAAACCGCTGATCGGTGCGGTGAATGGCTTCGCACTGGGTGGGGGACTCGAGCTGGCGCTCGCCTGCGACGTCATCGTCGCGGCCGAGCACGCCGAGCTGGGTTTTCCCGAGCCCCGTGTCGGCCGCATGGCCCTCGAGGGCGGCATGCATCGGCTCGCGCGCATCGTGCCGCTCAAGATCGCGATGGGCATGCTGCTCACGGGTCGACGCATCTCCGCGGCAGAGGCGTACCGCATCGGTCTCGTGAACGAGGTCGTCCCGCTCGCGGAGCTGATGACGACGGCGCGCCGCTGGGCCGACGAGGTGCTGAAGTGTGCGCCGCTCTCGGTGCGCGGCACGAAGGAGGCGGTGCTCACCGGTCTCGGCCTGCCGCTCGCGGACGCGATGGCGCTCGTCCCGCCCACCATGATGCGCGCCCTCGTGTCGGAGGACGGCGAGGAAGGCGTCAAGGCGTTCCAGGAGAGGAGAGCACCGCGATGGTCGGGTCGATGACGGCCGGTCGTCAGCCCCTCGATGGAATCAGGGTGCTCGACTTCACGCAGGTCGAGCTGGGTCCGTGCTGCACGCAGACGCTGGGCGACTTCGGCGCGGACGTCATCAAGGTGGAGCGCCCGGGCGCCGGGGACCTCGCGCGCGAGCACATGAAGCACGCCTGCGGCGAGAGCGCCGTGTTCTGGAGCCTCAATCGCAACAAGCGCAGCGTGGCCATCGACGTCCGCTCACCGCTGGGCCAGGAAGCGATCTTCCGACTGGCGCGCACGAGCGACGTGCTCGTGCACAACTTCCGCCCCGGCGTGATGGAGCGCCTGGGCTTCGGCTACGACGCGCTCCGCGCGCTCAATCCCGGACTGATCTACGCGTTCGGCAGTGGCTACGGACCGACGGGGCCCTACAAGGACAAGGGAGGTCAGGACGTGCTGGCGCAGGCGATGAGCGGCATCGCGGCGCGTCGTCCCGATCGCGACGCCGAGCCCGAGCCCTGCGCGACACCGATCGCCGACTTCACCGCCGGCATGCTGCTCGTACAGGCGATCCTGCTCGCGCTGCTCGCGCGCACGCGCACCGGCGACGGCCAGATCGTCCACGTCTCGCTCTTCGACGGCATGCTGGCCATGCAGCTCCAGGAAGCGTCGGCGTGGCTCAATCTGCAGCAGGACCTGAACTGGGGCGCCTTCCCGCTCTCCGGGACGTTCCGTACGCTCGATGGCCACGTGGTCATGGTCGGCGCGTTCAAGGCGAATCCGCTCCAAGAAATGTGCCGCGGTCTCGGGATCGAGGATCTGTCTGCCGACCCCCGCTACGCCGACCACGCCGCGCAGGTCGCCCATCGCGACGAGCTGCAGGCGCGGTGGCGGCAGGAGTTCGGACGACGGACGACCAAGCAGGCGATCGACGCGCTGGAGTCCGTCGACATCCTGTGCGCGCCCGTGAACGACATCCGCACCGCGCTCGCGGATCCGCAGGTGGCGCACAACCGGATGGTGGTGGAGATGCCGCACCCCGACGCCGGCACCATCCGCGCCGTCGGCATCCCCGTGAAGCTCGAGGGCACGCCCGGCTCGGTGCGTCGACCGCCCCCGAAGCTCGGCGAGCACACCCGCGACGTGCTGGCCGGCCTCGGGTTCTCGGCGGCCGAGATCGAGCAGCTCGCCCGCTGAACACGCACTCGCGGCCGACACCCTACGCGCGCGGGATGGGCCCGGTCGACTCTCGCCGGGTGCTGCCGTGCGTCAGTGGCTCGCGAGATATCGTCGCGCCGTCTCCGTCTCGGGCCGCCCGTCGCCGGCGTTCGCCAGTCCCAGCAGCTTCGTGAAGTACCGGCGCGCCTTGTCGGGATCGCCGGCTTGCGCCGCCGCCTGCGCCGCGCCGTATACCCCGCGATATCGATTCGGCTCGCGCTGCTGCGAGACCTCGTACTCCTTCAGCGCTTCCGCGGGCCGCTTGAGGTCCAGCAGCATGTCGCCGAGAAGCTCGCGCGCGGGCAGCAATCGCCCCGGCGTGACGATGTTCTTCTCGCTCCTGTCCTCGATGTCGGCCGCCTGGCGCATGAGAGCGAGAGCGTCTTCCGCCCTCTTCTCGGCAAGCGTGATCCAGGCCGTGGAGGCGAGGCGCATGACCTCGACCTCCGTGGCCCAGTACTCGTTCTTCGCCGCGTTCAGCCGATCGCGCAGCCCGGTGATAGGCTCGACGTCCTTCTGCGCGGCCGCGGCATCGCCCCTCCTTGCTGCGGCGAGCGCGCGCGCGAAATGCGTCATCGCCTCGGTGAACGGGAAGTTGCTCGTCTGCGGCACGAGATCGACCGCTTCGCGCCAGGCGCCGCGCTCGGCGACCAGGCGCGCCGGCATCGCCGCGAGCGCGTAGTACGCGGTCGCGCGCGCGGGATTGATCCCGGTGGAGAGCGTGCGCGCCTCGTCCCACGTCCTCCGCGCGTCGGCGTCGCGGGCGAGCTGCAGATAGGCGTACGTCATGTAGTCCAGAGCGTGCAGGGCGTCGTCGGCATCGTGACTCCGCTTCGCGGCGTCTGCCGAGCGGCGGTTCGTCGCGGCCGAATCGGCCCACTCACCGACGCGCGTGAAGATGTGTGATGGCATGTGCAACGCGTGCGGCGCATCGGGCGCGATCCCCGCATAGCGGCGCGCCGCGGGCACGCCTTGCTGCGCGATTCGCGGCGCGTCGTAGCTGTGGATGAGGTCGTGCGCCACCCCGGGATGGTCGGGATGCTTCGCGAACTGCTTTTCGAGGAGGGCGGCCGCCTTGAGATACGCGGAATACGTCTGGTCGGACGCGGTCTGCGTCCCGGCCAGGTACAGCGCGTAGA
>JBKPPN010000270.1:0-6719 GCA_046733575.1 Candidatus Methylomirabilota bacterium
GCGCGGACCCGGGCGCGACGGTCTCCGGCTGCGCGCCGCTCGGCGTGCTGCGCGTCGGAACGTCGGGCGGCGGCGCTCACGATCTCGTCGACACGCTTCGCGGCGTGGTCGTCCCGCACGGCGGCAGCGTGGTCGTCGAGCGCGGACCGCGCGAGCTGCGCGCCCGCGTGGACGCGTGGGGCGCGATCGACGCACACGTGCTCGGCGTGATGCGTGCGCTCAAGGCGCGCTTCGATCCGGGCGGGGTGCTGAATCGCGGTCGGTTCGTGGGCGGTATCTGATGGCCGCCTCGTCCGAGCACACGGTGACGACGACCGCCATGCCGAGCGCGTTTCAGCCGCCCGACGTCCCCGCCCTCGCCGCCATCCGGTCATGCGTCCACTGCGGGATCTGCCTGCCGCACTGCCCGACGTACCGCGTGCTCGGCGAGGAGATGGACTCGCCACGCGGTCGGATCTACCTGATGCGCGCGGCGATGGAAGGCCGGGCGGCGATCACGGAGACCTTCACGCGGCACCTCGATCTCTGTCTCGGCTGTCGGGCCTGCGAGACCGCGTGCCCGGCCGGCGTGCCGTTCGGCTCGCTCCTCGAGGCCACGCGCGCGCAGATCGAGCGTCACGGCCGCTCGCCGGAGCAGCGCCGTCTGCGCGCCTTCGTCTTCGGGCTCTTCCCACACCCCGAGCGGATGGGCGCCGCGCTCCGCGCGTTCCGGCTGTATCGACGTTCGGGGCTGCAGCGACTGGTGCGCCGCGCCGGGTTGCTGCGCGCGTTTCCGCGCCTGGCCGCCATGGACGCGCTCCTCGACGAGACGCCGGCGTCGTCGCCGCTGCCGGAGGTCGTCCCCGCCGTCGGCACGCGACGCGGACGCGTCGGTCTGCTCACGGGCTGCGTGCAGCGCCACCTGTTCTCCGACGTCAATCACGACACCGCGCGGCTGCTGTCGCTCGCCGGCTGGGACGTCGTGGTGCCGCGCGGGCAGGGCTGTTGCGGCGCGCTCGACCTGCACGGTGGCCATCTCGACGAATTCCGCGCCCGCGCGCGCGCGCTGGCGCACGCCTTCCCCTCCGACGTCGAGGTCGTCGTGACCAACGCCGCGGGATGCGGCTCGGCGATGCGCGAGTACGAGCACTACCTTCCCGACGATCCCGCCGCGCGCCGCCTCGCCGAGCGCACGCGCGACGTCACCGAAGTGCTCGCCGACGCGGACCTTCCCCTCGGTGCCATCGACGTGACCGTCACGTACCACGAGCCGTGTCACCTCGCGCACGGTCAGCGTGTCCGCGCCGCGCCGCGCGCGCTGCTGCGCAAGATCCCGGGTCTGCGACTCGTAGAGCTGCCGGAGAGCGATCTCTGCTGCGGCAGCGCGGGCGTCTACAATCTGCTCGAGCCGGAGATGGCCGACGCGCTCGTCTCGCGCAAGGTCGCTCGCATCGTCGAGACGGGCGCGCGCGTCGTGGCGACGGGGAATCCCGGCTGTATCCTGCAGATCGCGAAGGGCTGCCGGGCGCGCGGACTGGACGTCGAGGTCGTTCATCCCGTCACGCTGCTGGCCCGCGCGGCGAGGAGCGCCCGATGAAGATCACCGTCCGCGATCACGCCAAGCTCAGCACCGACAAGATGGTGAAGATCGCCTTGGCCGCGACGCCGCGCGCGTTGCTCGACCTCTACTGCCTCGCCCCCGGCCAGGCCCAGAAGCCGCACAGCCATGCCGATCAGGACAAGATCTGCTTCGTGCTCGAGGGGGTCGGCACGTTCTCGCTCGACGGTCGGGAGGAGATGCTGGGCCCGGGCGACGCCGTCGTCTTTCCCGCGGGCTCGCAGCACGGCATCCTCAACACCGGCGCCGTCGAGCTGCTCGTGCTCGTCGTGGTCACGCCGCCTCCGCCCCACGCCCCATGAGGGCATCGCTCCTCGTCACCTGTCTCGGTGACATGCTCTTTCCCGAGGTGGGCGTCAGCATCGTGCGGCTCCTGCGCGGGCTCGGCGTGACCGTGGACTTCCCCGCCGGGCAGACGTGCTGCGGCCTGCCCCTGTTCAATTCCGGCTACCACGTGGAGGCCGCCGCCATCGCGGCGCGCACCGTTCCGCTCTTCCGCGACGCCGAGCACGTCGTGGTGCCCTCGGGCTCCTGCGCGTGGATGGTCAAGCACGAGTATCCCGGCCTCCTGAAGGACGCGGCGCTGCGTCGCGACGCGGAGGCGCTCGCGGCGCGGACGTACGAGCTCTCGCAGTTCCTCGTCACCGTGCTCGGCACGACGCGCTTCGCGAGCCGCGTGCGCGGTCGGGTCACCTATCACGATTCCTGTCATCTCCTGCGCGGCCTCCACGAGTCCGAGTCGCCGCGCGCGATCCTGCGCGCCCTCGACGGCGTGGAGTTCGTCGAGCTGCCCGGCGCCGACGAGTGCTGCGGGTTCGGCGGGTCGTTCTCCGTCCGCCTGCCCGAGGTGTCGACGGCGATCCTGGACAAGAAGCTGGCCAACGTCGCGCGCACCGGCGCCGACTGCGTCGTCGCGTGCGACGCCGGCTGCCTCATGCAGATGGGCGGCGGGCTCAGTCGTCGCGCCGCTCCGACCCGCGCCGTCCACCTCGCCGAGCTGCTCGCGCCGGAGTCGTCGTGACCGACGTCTCCACCGGCTACGACGTCGCGACACCCTTCCGCACGCGAACGGGTCGCGCCCTCCAGGATCCATTCCTTCAGCAGGCCCTCACCATCGCCACGACCAAGTTCATCGACCTGCGCGGCCAGGCCTTCGGCGAGTTCCCCGAGGGCGAGGCGCTGCGCGACCGCGCGCGCGAGATCAAGGAAGCCACGCTGCAGCGCCTCGACTACTGGCTGGAGCGCCTGGTCGATCGCATGGAGGCGCAGGGCGCGCACGTCCACTTCGCCGCCACCGCGGCGGAGGCGCGCGCCATCGTGCTCGACATCGGCCGGCGCACGGGCGCGCGCCTCGCCGTGAAGTCGAAGTCGATGGCCACCGAGGAGATCGAGCTGAACGAGGCGCTCCTCCACGCGGGGATCACGCCCGTGGAGACCGACCTCGGTGAGTACATCATCCAGATGGCGGGCGAGAAGCCGTCGCACATCATCGCGCCCGCCATCCACAAGACGAAGGGCCAGGTGGCCGAGCTGTTCGCGCGCGAGCTGGGACGTCCCGTCGCGGCCGACCCCGAGGAGCTCACGCGGATCGCGCGCGCCGAGCTGCGCCAGAAGTTCTTGCAGGCCGACATGGGCATCACGGGCGCCAACTTCGGCGTCGCGGAGACGGGGACGATCGTGCTCGTCACCAACGAGGGCAACGGCCGCATGGTGACGTCGCTGCCACGCGTGCACGTGGCCGTGATGGGCATCGAGAAGGTCGTCCCCTCGATGACCGACCTCGCCGTCTTCCTCTCCATCCTGGCGCGGAGCGCCACCGGCCAGAAGCTGTCCGTCTACACGACGCTGGTGCAGCCGCGGCGTCCCGGCGAGCTGGAGGGCCCCGACGAGCTCCACCTGATCCTGCTCGACAACGGACGGATGCGACAGGTGAATGGACCGCTGCGCGAGTCGCTCTACTGCCTGCGCTGCGGCGCGTGCCTCAACGTCTGTCCCGTGTACCGTCAGATCGGCGGCCACGCCTACGGCCACACGTACCCCGGTCCCATCGGGATCCTGGCCACCGCGATGCTCGACGGCCCCGCCGCGGTCAAGGACCTCGCCCACGCCTCCTCGCTCTGCGGCGCGTGTCACGCCGCCTGTCCGGTGCGCATCGACATCCCGAAGATGCTCATCGAGCTCCGGCGCGAGGTGGACGCGGAGCGGCTGGCGCCGTGGACCGAGCGCGTCGTGTTCGGCATGCTGGCGCGCGTGCTGCGCTCGCCCGCGCTCTATCGGCTCGGCGGGGTCGTCGGTCGATGGCTGCAGCGTCCGTTCGCGCGCGGCGGTCGCATCCCGCGGCTTCCGCTCGTCTTCGGCGAATGGACGCGCACCCGCGACCTGCCCGCGGTCGCCACGCGGACGTTCACCGAGCGCTGGCGCGAGCTCGAGCGGGAGGCGCGATGACCACGCGGGCCGAGTTCTTCGCGCGCCTGCGCCGGGAAGTGACTCGCGCGCCGGCCGCGTTCCCCGCATCGGTCTCGACGCGTCCGCGCGAGCCGCGCGCGCTCGTCGAGACGATCCGCCGGGAGATGGCCGAGCGATGGCCGCAGGCCCTCGCGCGGTTCCAGACCGAGCTCGAGCGCGTGGGGGGCGTGCTCCATCGCGTACCGGATCGGGACGCCGTGCCCGACGTCATCGCCGCGCTCGCGCGCGAGCGCGACGCCCATCGTCTCGTGACCTGGCACGACTCGGCCCTCGGCGCGGACTGGACGCGCCCGCTCGCCGCCGCCGGTCTCGCGTCCGACGTCATGCCTCTCGACCCCGTCACGAGCGCGGAGGAGCGCGCGCGACTGCGGACGGCCAGCGCGGAGGCGGACCTTGGACTGACCGGCGTCGACCTCGCCATTGCCGAGACGGGGAGTCTCGTGCTGCGCTCGGGGCCGGGACGGCCGCGCTCGACGTCGCTGCTGCCGCCCTGTCACGTCGCGGTGTTCGACCGTGGCGTGCTCGTGGAATCGCTCGCGCAGGTGAGCGTGTTTCTCGAGGCGTGGCACGCGCACGACGACGGCCTGGGCGGCGTGATCAACGTCATCACGGGACCGAGCCGCACCGCCGACATCGAGCTCACGCTCACGCGCGGCGTGCACGGGCCGAAGGAAGTCCACGCCATCTTCGTCGACGCGCCCCTGCACGACGGAGCCCGGTCGCCGGCGTGAACGAGCGCTACTTCTCGCCGCACGAGGTCGAGGCGCTCATCCCGAAGCTCACCGAGCTCATGGAGAAGCTCCGCGGCGCGCACATGGCGGCCGCGACGGCGCGCGAGCGCCTGCAGTCCGAGCAGCAGCGGGTCACCATGGCGGGCGGCGCGGTCCTCGATCGCGCGGCGTGGGAAGAGGCGACCCAGAGTCTCGCGCGCGAGACCGCCCGCGTGGAGCAGGCCGTCAATCGCGTCAGTGCCCTGGGCGGCGTCATCAAGGACGTCGGCTTGGGGCTGGTCGACTTCGCGCACCTGCGCGACGGCCGCGTGGTGAACCTGTGCTGGAAGCTCGGCGAGACGGCGATCCGCTTCTGGCACGGCATGGACGAAGGGTACGCGGCGCGCAAGCCGCTGTGAGGAGCGCGATGGCCATCACGTTCTACCAGAAGCCGACCTGAACGTCGTGCGTGAAGGGGAGGGAGGTGCTCTCCCGTCGCGGCGTGAGGTTCGAGACGCGCGATCTCTTCAAGCAGCCGCTGCAGCCCGACGAGATCCGCCGGCTCGCGGGGCTGGTGCCCGACGGCGTGCGCGGCTTGCTGTCGATCCGGTCGCCGCAGGTGAAGGCGCTCGGCCTCGACCGCCGGCCGGTGAGCGACGACGAGCTCATCACGCTCATGGCCAGGGAGCCGCGACTCCTGCGCCGCCCGCTCCTGCAGGACGGACGTCGCCTCGTGGTGGGCTTCAGCGCCGACGCCTACGCGAGCCTCGGCGCCGCGGGATCGCGCGCGCGGTGAGCGCGCCCTATCGCGCGGTCCTCTTCGACCTCTTCGACACGCTCGTGCTGTTCGATCGAGAGCGGCTGCCCCTCGTGACGATCGCCGGCAAGACGCAGCATTCGACCGCGGGACAGCTTCACGCCGTGGTCGCGCGTCACTTTCCCGCCCTCTCGCTCGAGACCGTGCACGCCGGGCTCATCGAGAGCTGGAAGGAGGCCGAGCGGCTCCGCGCCATCGACCACCGCGAGGTCGCCGCGCCGGAGCGCTTCGCGCACTTCCTGCGGTGCGTGTCGATCGACGAGGGCGCGTGCCCGCCGCGACTCGTGCAGGACCTCATGGACGCGCATCGCCACGAGCTGGGGAAGGCGGCGGAGTTTCCCGCCCACCACGCCCCGCTGCTGCGTCGGCTCGCCGCGCGCTACCGGCTCGCCGTCGTCTCGAACTTCGACTACTCACCGACCGCGCTCGACATCCTGGAGCGCGCGGGCGTGACCCGGCTCTTCGACGAGATCGTCGTCTCGGACGCCATCGGCTGGCGCAAGCCGCACGCGCGGATCTTCGAGGAGACGCTGACGCGCATGGGTCTCGGTCCCTCGGACGCGCTGTTCGTCGGCGATCGCGTCGACATCGACGTGGCGGGCGCGCAGCAGATCGGGATGGACGCCGCGTGGATCAATCGCGACGGCGCCCCGTGTCCGCCCGATGCCACGCCGCCGACGTACGAGATCCGGGACCTCGCCGAGCTGGCGCCGATCCTGGGCGTGTGACTCACGGGGGCGACGCCCCCGAACCGTCTGGCTCCAAGGGCCCGAGCAAGCCGCGCCGCCGCCTCGATCACGCGCGACGGATCCAGGCGAGGCGAGGCGGCTGCCGCGACGGCGCGAAGGGCGGTCAAGACAGGCTGAATCATCGGGCATGGGCCGTGCATCCGAAGCTGTGGAGGCAGAAACTCGGTCATGGCGACGACTCGCAAGGTCATCATCATCGGCTCGGGCCCGGCGGGCTACACCGCGGCCATCTACGCGGCGCGCGCGAACCTGGCGCCGCTCATGATCACCGGCATCCAGTCGGGCGGTCAGCTCATGCTGACGACGCTGGTGGAGAACTATCCCGGCTTCGTGGACGGCCTCATGGGCCCGGAGCTCATGGAGTCGATGCGCAAGCAGGC
>JBKPPN010000271.1:0-12634 GCA_046733575.1 Candidatus Methylomirabilota bacterium
CCGTCTACTGCCGGGGGACCGCCCCCCTCCCCCCGCCACCCCTCACGCCCACGCGCCACACCGGGTGGGCGGCGCCGCGATTCGCGGGAGTGACTACAGTGCCCGCAGCGCGGTAGTCACGGGGACTCGGGAGGCGCGCACGGCGGGGAGCAGGCCGCCGACCGTTCCGATCACGAGGGACCAGGCCAGTCCCTGGACCACGAGGTCGGTGGTGACGCGGAAGTCGAAGGCGACTTGCGAGAAGGTGTTGAAGTTGAGTGTCGAGAGGGACGCGCCGTCGCAGTAGACGTAGGCGAGGGTGGCGCCGACGGTACCGCCGATGACGGCGAGGACGAGGGATTCGATGAGCACGGAGAGGACGACGGGGGTGCCGCCGAAGCCGATGGCGCGGAGGGTCGCGATCTCCACCTGGCGGCTGGCGATCGCGGAGTACATGCAGTTGAGGGCGCCGAACGTGGCCCCGATGGCCATGAACCCGGCCACGGTGTAGCCGAGGACGCTGATCAGGCGCGACAGCACGCCGGCCTGCTTGGCGTAGTACTGGGGCTCGCGCAGCACGGTGATGGACAGGCGAGGGTCGCGGGCGAGCGCGTCGGTCAGCGTGGCCAGGCCGGAATCCGAGGCATCGGCGAGCGCGGCGGTGACGGACTGGAAGCCGTCGCGACGGAACGCCGACATCGCGACGTCGGCGTCGGCCCAGATCTCGGACTCGTGCACGTCGCCCCCCGTCGCGAAGACGCCGACCACGGTCCAGTCGCTGTCGCGGAAGGCGATGCGGGATCCCACGTCGAGTCCCGCGAACTGCCCCGCCGCCTTCCGTCCCACCACCACCTCGCGCAGCCCGGCACGGAACGCGCGGCCCTCCACGAGGCGCACCTCGTCGCGGATGGTGAAGGCGGCCGCCTGCACACCGCGGAAGGGCACGTTGTTGGGATCGCTCTCGCCGCGTCGCGGCAGGTCGACCATGACCACGAGCTCCGACGACGCGAGGGGCCGACCGGACGGCGCGCGGGCGACGCCCGGCAGCGTGGCGAGCAGCGTGGCGGCCTCGCGCGTGATGCCGCTCGACATCTCGGCGTCGGAGCCGGCGCGCAGCATGATCACGCGCGACGATCGTCCTGTGCTGGCCAGGGTGTGACGGAAGCCTTCGGCCATGGCGAGGACGGACACGAGGACGCCGACGACGCCCGCGATGCCGACCACCACCACGAGCGACGTGCCGAGCCGGGCGGGAATCGTGCGCAGGTTGATGAGCGTGATCTGCACGATCTGGGTGAGGGAGGACATCAGCGATGCCCGGCGAGCGCGTCGACGATCCGAAGATGACGGACGCGGAGTGCGGGCGGCACGCCGATGGCGAGGGCGACGCCGAGGGCGAGGAGTCCCGCCCGCACCCACGTCTCCTCGCTCACGAAGAGGGGCGGAAACCGGCCGCCCGTGGACCCGTTGACCGTCGGCAGCATCGCCATCGCGGTGGCCATGCCGAGCCCGGCCCCGAGCAGGAGCAGCAGCGCGGCCTCGGCCAGCACGAGCGCGGTCACCGTGCCGTCCGTGAAGCCGAGCGTCTTGAGGATGGCCATCTCGGGGATGCGCTCCCGGATGGCCTGGGCCATCGTGTTGCCGGTCAGGATCAGGATCGTGAAGAACACGGCCACGAGAATCCTCGTGACCAGCGCGCCGACGTCGCCGATCTGCCGTGCGAAGCCGACCGCAAACTCCTTCTCGGGCTGGGTCTTCGTCTCGTCGGCGGAATTCGCGAAGCGGTGATCGATCTCGGCGGAGATGGCGCGGGCCTGCGCGGGATCGGCGATGCGCTCGATGTACCAGCCCGTCCGTCCCTTGTTCGACATCCGCGCCTCGTCGAAGTGCGCGGCGTCGATGAGCACGATGTCGGTGTTGCCACGCACGGCGGGATCCTCGGCGTCGATGAGCCCCACGAGGTCGAACTCCCAGTTCATGCTGCCGTCGGCGCGGGGATGGATCTCCGAGGTGATGGGCAGCCGCTGGCCGACCTTCCAGCCATAACGCTGGGCCAGACGGATGCCGGCCAGCGCAGCCGTACGCGTGGTCGTGAAGGCCTGACGCGCGGCCGGCGTCACGGTGAACTCGGGATACATGTCCAGATAGCGCGCGGGCGCCACCGCGAACACCGGGAACGCATTGCTCTCGTTCTGGTACTTCGCGCCGAACCACTCGGCGTGCGCGACGCCCACCACGCCCGGCACACGTTCGATCACCCGCAGGTGCGCCTGGGGCAGGAGCTCGATGATCGAGTAGCGCGCGGTGGTGAGCAGTCGCTTGGCGTCCGCGGTGTCGGCGCCCGACTCGAACGCCGTCTGCACGGCCTGGAGCAGGCCGAAGAGCAGGAAGGCCACCACGATGGACGACAGCGTGAGCAGGGTGCGCGTCTTCTTGCGGAAGAGCGCGGCCCACACGAGCGGAAGATACTTCACGCGCCGGTGCCGTTCTGCGTCGTGAGCGTCCCCTTGTCCAGGTGCAGGGTGCGGCTCGCGTACTCGGCGGCCTTCGCGTCGTGCGTCACCATCACGACGGTCTTCCCGTGCTCGCGATTCAGCATCTGGAGAAGGGCCATGATCTCGGTGGCGGTGGCGCGGTCGAGATCGCCCGTCGGCTCGTCGCACACGAGCAGGACGGGGTCGGAGACGATGGCGCGCGCGATGGCCACGCGCTGCTCCTGGCCGCCGCTCAGCTCCTTCGGCTTGTGCCCGGCGCGATCCGCGAGACCGACGAGGGCGAGCGCGATGGCGGCGTGACGTCGACGCTCGCGTGCCGACAGCCGCGTGAGGAGCAACGGCAGCTCGACGTTGCGCTGGGCGGACAGGACCGGGAGCAGGTTGTAGAACTGGAACACGAACCCCACGTTGGCCGCGCGCCACCGCGCGAGCTCGCCGCTCGAGAGCGCGTCGATGCGCCGGCCGTCCACCACGATCGTGCCCCCGGTCGGCGTGTCGAGACCGCCGATGAGGTTGAGCAGGGTCGTCTTGCCCGATCCCGACGGCCCCATCAGGGCGAGGAACTCGCCGCGCGGGATGTCGAGCTCGACGCCGTGCAGCACCTCGATCGTCTCGCCGCCGCGGCGATACGTCTTCGTCAGGCCGCGGACCTCGACCAGAGCCGCCATCTCAGCGTCGCTCGTCGACCTTCACGCGGACGCCGTCCTGCAACGACGTCGGCGGGGACAGCACGACGTGCTCGCCGTCGCGCAGGCCGGTCAGCACCTGCCGGCTCGCGCCGATCGTGCGTCCGAGCGTCACCGGACGGCGCTCCACCCGGTCGCCGACGTGGACGAAGACGACCGTCGTGCCGCCCTCGTCGCGCACGGACTCGGCGGGGACGAGGACCGACGGCGTGGTCGGCGTCACCGCGCGCGGCCCGGTGTCGAGGAACGCGACGCGAACGCCCATGTCGGGCACGATGCGCGGATCCCGCGTCTTGATCGCGATGCGCACCTTGACGGTCGCCTTGCTGCGGTCCGCGGTGGGAATGATCGCGATGACCGAGGCGGGGATCTTCCAGTCGGGGTAGGCGTTCAGCGTCGCCTCCACGGGCTGGCCCGGCGTGACGCGGTTGATGAACGACTCGTTCACGTCGACCTGGATCTCGAGCGACTCCATGTCGACGATGGTGCCGATGCCGGTGCGGATGAAGCCGCCGCCCGCGGAGATCGGGGACACCATCTCGCCCGGCTGGGCCGTCTTCGCGGTGACCACGCCGCTGAACGGCGCCCGGATCACCGTGTTGTCGAGCTGCACGCGCGCCACGTCGAGCGACTGCTGGGCCACGCGCGCCTGTTCCTGCGTGGTGGTCAGACGCGCGCGGAGCGTGTCGCGCTGGGCGAGCGCCGCGTCCATCGACTGCGCGCTCACCAGCCCGCGCTTGAGGAGCTCTTCCTGGCGGCTGAAGTCACGCTCCGCCTGCGCCAGCTGGGCGCGCAGCTCCGCGAGCTCGGAGCGCGCCGCGGTGAGCTGGGCTTCGGCGAGCCCGAGCTGGGCCCTGGCTTCCGTGTCGTCGAGGCGCGCCAGCACCGCGCCCTCCTCGACGCGCGCGCCTTCCTCGATCAGGACCTCGGTGACCTTGCCCGTGATCTTCGCCGACACGGTGGCCTGGCGCCGCGCGGTGACGTAGCCGCTCGCGTCGAGGACGGAGCCCGGGCCGGCATCCTCGGCGCTGGCGCGAACCAGGGCCGTGCGCACGGTCGGGATCGAGAATCGCTGCCACGCGAGCCAGCCGACCACGGCCAGCGCGAGGACGACGACGGCAAGCGCGGCGCGACGCGGCCATCGGCGCCTGGGCGCGGCGTCGCGATCGATCTTGAGCTCCCGGAGCAGCTCCGAGCGGTCGGTGGCCATCGAACCAGTCTGCCATACGGTGTGAGGGCCGAGCCGAGCCGGGATTCGCGCGATGCGCCGCTCAGCCCTCCCAGGGCGGGTACGTCTGCGGCGAGAGCGCGTCGGCGTCGCGGCCGGCCCAGTCGTGCTTCGTCATGCGCGGCCACATCCGCTCGCCGCCGGCCTGGAGGGCGCGGAAGATCGCGGCCTCGTCGGCGGCGAGCACGCGTCCGCCGTCGACGACGAGTCGGCCCGCCACCCAGACGCGGTCGACGTCCTCGTCGGTGGCGTTGTAGACGATGTTCTTGACGGGATCGCGCAGCGGGGTCATGTGCCACGAGCTGGCCTTCCAGAGCACCAGGTCGGCACGGGCGCCGGGCGCGATGCGTCCGAGGTCGTCGCGGCCGAGCGCGCGCGCGCCGCCGACGGTGGCGGCGTCGAAGGCGTCGGCGGCGGTCGTCGCCTCGGTGTGGCGCGCCATCATCTTCGAGACGACCGCGGCCCAGCGCATGGCCTCGATCACGCTCTGCGGGTTCGTGTCGGTGCCGAGCGACATGTTGATCCCCGCCGCCTGGTAGCGCGCGAACGACTCCATGGCCACGCCGCGCCGGGCGAACACCCACACCGCGTGCGCGACGGAGCAGCCGCTGTCGGCCATGATCTGGACGTCGCCGGCGGGATAGGTGGTCCACGACGAGCCGCCCACGATGATGGCGTGACCGAGGATGGTGTTCGCTCCGAGCACGCCCAGGTCATGCAGCCAGGCGATCGGCGTCTTGCCGTGACGCGCCACCATCTCGTTGAACTCCACGACGGACTGCGCGGTGTGTACCTGGTACGGACGATGGACCTCGTCGGCGAACCGCTTGGCGTCCTGCAGCAGCTCCGGCGTGCACGTGTCGACCTGCAGCGGGGCCACGAAGCATCGGACGAGATCGCCGTGCGCGCCGTCGTGCCGGGCGTGCAGCGCCATGGCGCCGCGGAGACCCTCGCGCCCGGCCGCCTCGTCCCACTCCCAGGTCACGCGCTTGCCGTCGCGGGTGAGCCAGTGGCCGGAGCGGAACATCTGGCCCATGTAGACGCGCAGCCCGTAGTGCGCGGCCCGCTCGACGACGTAGTCGCCCAGCGCGCCGATCTCCATCACGGTCGTGACGCCGCCGCGCAGCATCTCGGCCATCGAGAAGTCGACGCAGGCCCGCGCCGCCTCCTCGTCCTGCGCCCCGGCGCGGACGGGCAGCATCTCGAACAGGCCCGAGTACCAGAACTGCGGGTTGCCGCGGTCCTCGATGAACGAGCGATCGAGCGGCGAGCCCGCGATGTGCGCGTGCGTCGAGATGAGGCCCGGTGTCACGACTCGGTCGCGTGCGTCGACGACCTCGTCGACGCGGCCTTCGAACCGCGGGCCGGCGTGGAGGATGCTGTCGCCCTCGATGACGACGACACCGTCACGCAGCAGCCGGTGCCTACGGCCATCGTGCGCGATGACGTACGGCGCGCGGATGGCGATGCGGCGCGGGTCGGGCATCGCGGCGTGTCTCAGCCGACCATCGACGCGAGGACGGGGCGCATGCGCTCGAGAGCCAGGCGCAGGTTGGCCTCCGAGTTGGCGTACGAGAGCCGGAGATAGCCCTCGCCGTACTCGCCGAACGCGGTGCCGCCGAGCACGGCCACGCCCGCGTCGTTGAGGAGCCGCTCCGCAACCTCGGCCGACTTCTTTCCCGTGCCCGTGATGTTCGGGAACGCGTAGAACGCCCCGCGCGGCGTGGCGCACGTGACACCCGGCAGCGCGTTCAGCCCCGCGACGACGATGTCCCGCCGTCGCTTGAACTCCGCCACCATCGTCTGCACGGGGACGTCGTCGCCGTGCAGCGCGGCCACCCCGGCCAGCTGCACGAAGGACGCGGTGCAGGACGCCGTGTTGACCATCAGGCGCGTGAGGTGTGCCGCGAGCGGCTCCGGCATGACGCCGTACCCGAGTCGCCACCCCGTCATCGCGTACGACTTCGAGAACCCGTCCAGGATGATCGTGTGCTGCGGCATGCCGGGCATCCCGACGATCGACACGAAGTCGCCGTCGTAGAGGAAGCGGCGGTAGATCTCGTCGGACAGGACGGGGATGCGACGCTCCGCGGCGATGGTGGCGATGCGCTCGATCTGTCGCCGCTCGAGCACGCCGCCCGTCGGGTTCTGCGGCGAGTTGATGATGATCAGCTTCGTGCGGGGCGACACCTTCTTCTCGAACAGCTCCATGTCGAAGCCGAAGCCGTTGGCCTCGCGGAGGGGGATCGGCACGGGCACGCCGCCCACGAAGTTGATGACGGACTCGTAGATCGGAAAGCCGGGGTTCGGATAGATCACCTCGTCGCCCTCGTTCACGAGCGCGGTGATGACGAAGTACATGATCGGCTTGCCGCCGGGGGTCACCACGACCTGCTCCGGGTTCACCGGGACGCCGCGCGTCTCGGCCACGTGCTTGGCGATGGCCTCGCGCAGCTCGGGCAGCCCTGCGGACGGCCCGTAGTGCGTGGCGTTGGCGTCGAGCGCGCGCTTGCCCGCGTCCTTGATGTGCGCGGGCGTGTCGAAGTCGGGCTCGCCGATCTCGAGATGGACGATCTGCTTGCCCTGCCGCTCCAGCGCCTTGGCGCGCGCCAGCACTTCGAACGCGGACTCCGTACCCAGCCGAGACATCCGATCTGCGACGTTCATGGGACCCTCCGGGGTGCCCACCTTATATGTCGGTCGCCCCGCCGCGCAAGCGTCACTCCGGGGCGTATCGCGCGCCGCTTGACTCCGGACCCTCGTTGCCGTACTAACTTGCGCTCTGTTGGATACACGCATCCACGTGAGCGCGACCCCGCACTTCGGCACGGCGCAGCAGCATGCCTACACGTACCTCCGCGACCGCATCGTGTCGGGGCAGTACCCGGGCGGGACGCGAGTCGACGTGAACCACGTCGCCGCCGCGGTCGGCACCAGTCGCATGCCGGTGCGCGAGGCGCTGCGGCAGCTCGACTCCGAGGGGCTGGTGACCATCCGGCCGAATCGCGGCGCCGTCGTCACCGCGCTCACGCCCGACGACGTCCTCGACGTGTTCGAGATGCGGGCAGCGCTCGAGGCGCTCGCGGCCCGCGTCGCCGTGACGCGCGTCGACGCGGACGTGCTGGCCGACCTGGCGCAGGTCGTCGAGCGCATGGAGCGCAGTCGCCGCGACGGGGCGGCGTGGCTGCGCCATCACGATCACTTCCACACCGCGCTGTGTGCGCTCAGCGGCCGCGCCCGCCTGATCGAGCAGATCGAGCGTCTGCGCCGCCACGTCGAGCCGTACCTGCGCGTTCACGTCGGTGTGTACGATCCCCCCGAGATGCTCGGGTCGGAGCATCGCGATCTCCTCGACGCCCTCAAGGCAGGCGATCCATTCCGTGCCGAGGCGGCCGTGCGCGAGCACGTCGAGCGGGCCGGCGTCCACGTGGTCGACGTGCTGAAGAAAGGACTGCAATGAGCCGCACGGGACGGCAGTACATCGACAGCCTCCGCGACGATCGGGTCGTCTTCGTCGACGGCGAGCGCGTGAAGGACGTGACGACCCATCCGGGATTCGCGGGGCCGGTGGCGGCCATCGCGCGGCTCTACGACATCGCGACCAGCCCCGAGCACCGCGACGTGATGACCTATCCGTCGCCCAAGACGGGCGAGCGCGTGAACATGGCGTTCCTCCCGCCGCGCAGCATGGACGACCTGCGCGCGCGCCGCGAGGCGCACCGCGTGTGGGCGGACGCCACGTACGGGCTCATGGGCCGCTCGCCCGATCACGTCCCCGGATTCCTCACCGGGTTCATGCTCCGGGCCGACATGTTCGCCTCCGCGGGGGAGCAGTTCGGCCGCAACGTCGTGGCGTACTACGAGAAGGTCCGCGACGAGGACCTGTACGTGAGCTACGTCATCGTGCCGCCCCAGATCGACAAATCGAAGGCGTCGCACGAGCAGCGCGACCCGCACCAGATCGCGGGCGTGGTGGCCGAGCGCGACGGCGGCATCGTGGTGCGCGGCGCCCAGATCCTGGGAACCGGGTCGGCCATGTCGAACGAGGTGCTGCTCACCAATATCATCCCGCTCAAGCCCGGCGACGAGAACCACGCCATCTCGTGCGCCATCCCCATCAACGCGCCGGGCGTGCGCATGATCGTCCGTCGACCCTACGCGGCCGGACAGCCGAGCGTGTTCGACTATCCGCTGTCGACGCGGTTCGACGAGACGGACGCCGTGCTGATCTTCGACGACGTGTTCGTGCCGTGGGAGCGCGTGTTCGTCTATCGCAACGTGGTGCTCACCGGCGCGCAGCTCTTCGACACGCCCGCGCACGTGCTCGGGAACTTCCAGGCCCAGGTGCGCTTCGGGTCGAAGGCGGAGTTTCTCGTGGGCCTCGCGTACAAGATCGCGGAGACGAACGGCGTCGGCAAGCTGCCCGCCACGATGACGGTTCTCGGCGAGCTGGCGAGCTACGCGTCGATGGCGGGCGGTCTCGTGCTCGCCGCCGAGCGTGACTGCGCCCGCGACGACGCGCGCGGCTTCGTCTATCCGAACCCGCAGTACGTCTACGCCAACAACTGGCTGCAGGCCACGTACTACGGCACGATGCTCAACTACATCCGCGAGCTGTCCGGCGCGGGCCTGCTCCAGGTGCCGGCCACGTATCGCGACTGGGAAAATCCCGAGACGGCTGCGGACATGCATCGCTTCCTCCGTCCGCCGGGTGGCGATGCCGTCGAGCGCGTGAAGCTGTTCAAGCTGGCGTGGGATCTCGTCGGTTCGGAGTTCGCCGGCCGCCACGCGCAGTACGAGCTGTTCTACGCCGGCGCGCGCGCGCTCACCACGTCGGTCCGGCTCTACAAGGCCTACGACTACGCGGCGGCCACGCGTCGTGTCGACGAGTGCCTGGCCGGCTACGAGCTGCCCGGGCCGCCGGAGGCCGGAGGCCGCCGCACGTGAAGTCCGGCGATCTCAGCGTCGCGGGCGCCACGGTTCCGCCCGGTCGACTGCAGCGGACGTCGCTCCCGCTCGTCGAGATGCCCGAGGGCACGACGGTCAGCCTCCCGCTCGTGCTCATCAACGGCGCCCAGCCCGGCGCGCGGCTCTACCTCGGCGCCGCCATTCACGGTGACGAGGTGAACGGCGTCGAGATCCTGGCTCGCGCGTTGACGCACGTGAACCCCGCGCAGCTCGCGGGAAGCCTCGTGTGCGTGCCCGTGCAGAATCCGCTCGCCTTCCACAACGACCATCGCCTGCCCGTGGGCCATTACCTGAAATCGCCGCTCGATCAGTCGCCCGCCGATCCCTGGTCGATCTTCCCCGGCAACGCCGGGGGCAACTACGCCGAGCGGCTCGCCGCCACGCTGTACGGCCTCATCACGACGTGCGAGTACGCGATCGACTGTCACACCCCGACGCGCGGCGGTCGCTATCCGCCCATCGCGATCCTGCCCGGCATGCGGCACGGCGAGGCGTCGAAGCGCGCGTATGCGCTGGCCGAGGCGTTCGGACCGGGCTACATCATGAACACGGACTCGGGCTTCTACATCCGGGACGGCATCCTGTGCGTCGAGGCCACCAAGGCGGGCGTCCCCGCGTTCACGTTCGAGGTCGGCGAGGGTGGACGTCTGGAGCCGGACATGATCGCGGAGGGCGTGCGCTGCGTGCTGAACGTGCTCCGGTACCTCAAGATGATTCCGGGACCCGTCGTGTCGCCGCGCGAGGACGTGCGGATGAAGGAGTTCGTGGGCGTGCGCGCGACGCGCGGCGGGATCCTCCACACGGAGGTTCAGCTGGGCGCGCGCGTCAAGCGGGGCGACGTGCTGGCGCGGACGGTGAGCATCCACGGCGACGAGGTGGAGAAGTTCGCCGCGCCCGTCGACGGCGTGTTCATCCGCTCGACGACGCTCTCGACCGTCACGACGGGGGAGCGTGTCATCACCGTGGGGGTGCTCGAGACATGAGCCAGGACCTTCGCGCCTTCGTCGACGCGTTCGCGCGGCGTCATCCCGGTGAGGTGGTTCGCATCACGGAGCCCGTCGATCTGCGGCTGGATCTGCAAGCGGTCGCGCTCGAGCTCGAGCGGCGCCGGCGGTTTCCCATCCTGCTGTTCGAGAACGTCCGCGGCGCCACCATGCCGGTCATCACCAACGTGATGGCGAGTCGGCGGGCGTTTGCGTTCGCCCTCGGCGTGGACCAGGCGGGGCTTCCGGCCGAGTACGTGCGACGCCTGGGGCAGCACGTGAAGCCGGAGGTGATCCACTACGCGCCCTTCCGCGCGACGATCCTGCGCGGCAACGACGTCGATCTCGGACGGCTGCCGATTCCCTTCTACTACCCCGGCGACGGCGGTCACTACCTCACGGCCGGAATGACGGTGGCCCGGGATCCGGACTCCGGCGTCGAGACCGAGGGCTATCACCGCTACCAGGTGAAGGGCCGCGACACGCTGGGGGTCAGCCTCCATTCGCGGCGACGGATGTTCGAGTACCAGCGACGCGCGGAGGCGCAGGGCAAGAACCTGGAGGCGGCCATCGTGCTCGGGCTCCATCCCGTCGTCGGCATGGGGTCGCTCGCCTATCCGCCGCCCGACGTGTCGAAGTTCGAGGTGGTGGGCGGGCTGTTCGGCGAGCCCATGCAGATCGCGCCGTGCGAGTCCATCGACCTCAAGGTGCCGGCGTGGGCGGAGATCGTCATCGAGGGCGAGATCCTGGCCGGCGTGCGCGAGCCCGAGGGACCGTTCGGCGAGTTCACGGGCTACTTCTCGCGGCGCTCGACCCAGCACGTGTTCCGCGTCAAGGCCATCGGCCTGCGCGAGCGGCCATGGTTCCAGTCCATTGCCTCGGGGCGTGCGCCCGACCACATCCTGCCCCTGGCACTCCTGCGCGAGGCCGAGATCGCCAAGGCGCTCGCGCGGGTCATCCCGAACGTCCGCGCCGTGCACGTCCCCATGTCGGGCGGCGCCTCGTTCACCGCGTACGTGTCGATCACGCAGACGCGCCCGGGCGAGGCGCGTCACGCCATTCCGATCGTCCTGGGCGTCGACCACTACCTGAAGTTCGTCGTGATCGTGGACGACGACATCGACGTGTTCGACGAGTCCGACGTGCTGTGGGCCGTCGCCACGCGCGTGCAGGCCGAGCGTGACGTGATCACCATCGGCAAGAGCCTGGGCGCGATCCTCGATCCCTCCGCCACCGAGAACGGGCTCACCGACAAGATGGGCATCGACGCCACGCGACCGTTCGGTGAGCCGTTCGGCGAGAAGCTGATCATGACCGAGGAGCGCATGGCCTGGGCGCGCGCGCTCGTGGACCGGCTGTGACCCCCGAGGAACGTCGCCGCTCCGCCGGGACGTCTCCGAGCCGCACGGGGGAGATCGGGGACCCGTCCGATGGATCCCCAAGATTCATCGATGCCGACGCGCACATCATGGAAGGTCCGGACGCGTGGAAGTACCTCGACGCGCGCTACGCCGAGCGTCGTCCCCTCGCCTTTGCGGTGGAGGATCGGCCCGCGCTCAACAAGCTGAACGCGTTCTGGCTCATCGACGGTCGCGTCTTCCCCACGCCGACCGGCCGCGGCGTGACCGTGCTCGGCACGCCGCCGATCTCCGCGCACGCCAGGCGCAAGACGTACAGCCTGGAGAGCCAGGACCTGACCAGCGTCGACGCGCGCCTGGCCGACAACGACCGCTTCGGCATCGACGTCCAGGTGATCTACTCCACCGTCTTCCTGTGCTCGCTGACCGAGGATCCGAGGTTCGAGGCCGCCCTCATGCGGAGCTACAACTCGTGGCTGGCCGAGCAGTGCGGCAAGTCGGGCGGACGCCTGCGCTTTGCCGCCATCGTGCCCGCGCGCGACCCCGACGAGGCGCGCAGCGAGATCCGGCGCGCGCGCGAGATCGGGGCGTCCTCCCTCGCCCTCTACGGGACCGTGCGCGACCTGCCCCTGCACGACGCGCGCTTCGATCCGGTGTGGGACGAGGCGTGCCGGATCGGGCTGCCCGTGGCCATCCACGTCGGCAACAGCTTGCCCGGCCTCACCAACCTCTGCGACTCCATCAACCTGAGCCTCACGCTGTCGCTGACCATGCCGGTCCTCGTCGGCTTCGTGAGCTTGATGGGCGGTGGGGTGTTCGATCGTTTTCCCGACCTTCGCGTGGCCTTCCTCGAGGCGGGCTCGGAGTGGCTGCCCTATCTCGTCCGTCGCATGGACCACGCCCACGAGGTCGTCGAGAAGGCGGGCTGGGGCTACAC
>JBKPPN010000272.1:0-19879 GCA_046733575.1 Candidatus Methylomirabilota bacterium
GTCGCGCCTCGAACAGCTCCGCCACGGCTTCACGCTGCGACAGCATCACGAGCGCGAGCGGCTCCACGAGCGCCTCGACCGAGATCTCGCGCACGAACGTGCCCTCGCCGGGACGGATCGCCACGAGACCCAGGCTCTCCAGCGCGCGCAGCGCCTCGCGCACGGACGCGCGGCTGACGAGGAACTTCTCCGCGAGGTCGCGCTCCGGCGGCAGTCGATCGCCGCTCTTCAGGCGTCCCTCCGCGATCATCGCCTTCACCTGCCGGATGATCTCCTCGTAGATCCGCGTCGACTTGATGGGTGCGATGTCGACGTCCCCGGTCGGGACGGGCTTCGACGTCTCGCCCCCGGCGCGGCGCCCGCGTCGGCTCACGCGTGACCCGGGGCGGGAACACGACGACGCCAGAGCGGCGTCAGCACGGGCAACGCGAAGAACACGATGGCGGCCGCGGTGATCACGCCCGCGATCGGTCGCACGGCGAAGACGGCGAGCGAGCCCTGCGACATGATGAGGCTCTGGCGCAGCGCATTCTCCGCGTGGTCGCCCAGCACGAGCGCGAGCACGAGGGGCGCGAGCGGGTAGTCGAGCTTCTTGAACACGTAGCCCACCACGCCGAAGAGCACCATGTACCAGACATCGATCATGCTGTTGTGGACGGCGTAGGCGCCGATCGCGCACACCACCGTGATGAGGGGGGTGAGGATCGCGAAGGGGATCTTGAGGATCGCGGCGAAGAACGGCACGAACGCCAGCACCATCAGGACGCCGATGATGTTGCCCGTGTACATGCTGGCGATGAGCCCCCACACGAAATCGGGGCGCTCCTTGAACAGCATCGGCCCGGGCTGCAGTCCCCACATGACGAGGCCGCCCAGCATGACCGCCGCGGTGGGCGAGCCGGGAATCCCGAGCGTGATCATGGGCAGCATGGCGGCGACGCCGGCCGCGTGGGCGGCCGTCTCGGGCGCCACGACGCCTTCGAGGTTGCCCTTGCCGAACGTCTCCGGCTGGCGGGAGAACCGCTTGGCGAACGAGTAGCTCATGAACGAGGCGGGCGTCGCGCCGCCGGGCTTGAATCCCATCCAGAAGCCGATGAGCGAGCCACGCAGGAACGTCCGCCAGTAGCGCGGCAGCGCCTTCCACGTCTCGAGCACGACCGTGAGGTTCATGCCGGTGGTCACGCCCTTGAAGCTCAGCCCTTCCTCCACCGACAGCAGGATCTCACCGATCCCGAACAGACCGATGACGGCGACGATGAAGTCGAAGCCCTGCATGAGGTCCGTCACGCCGAAGGTCATCCGGAGCTGGCCCGTCACGGTGTCGAGGCCGACGGCGGCGAGGATGAACCCGAGCAGGATGGCCACCACCGTCTTGAGCGCGTTCCCGCCCCCGAGACCGACGAAGGCCGAGAAGGTCAGCAGCTGGATGGCGAAGATCTCGGGCGGACCGAACTGCAGGGCCACGTCGGCGAGGAGCGGCGCGAACAACGTGATGAGCACGATGGAGAAGAACGCGCCCACGAACGACGACGTGAACGCCGCGGTGAGCGCCTCGCCGCCGCGGCCGCGACGCGCGAGCGGGTACCCGTCGAACGTCGTGGCCACGGACCACGGCTCGCCCGGGATGTTGAAGAGGATCGAGGTGATGGCGCCGCCGAAGAGCGCGCCCCAGTAGAGCGACGTGAGCAGGATGATGGCCGACGTCGCCGGCATGCGGAGCGTGAGGGGGAGCAGGATCGCCACGCCGTTGGCGCCCCCCAGGCCGGGCAGCACGCCGATGATCGTCCCCAGCGTGATGCCGACGAGGGCGAAGAACAGGTTCTGGTGCGTGAGGGCGTGCTGGAACCCGACGAGGATGTTCTCGAGTCCCATCCCCTCAGTACCCCCAGTACTGCTCGAGCGGGCCCTTGGGCATGGGGACGAGGAACCACTGCTCGAAGATGATGAACGTCACGACGGGCACGCCGAGCGCGACCGCGACGACGGCGCGCCACGAATGCCCGCCCACGCACCGCATGTAGAACCCGAGGTAGAGTCCCGACGCGACGTAGAGGCCGAGCACCTGCGTGAGCAGCACCATGGCCGCCGCGGGCAGCAGGACCGTGAGCACCGAGCGGAGCTGCGCGCGCGTGACGAATCGCCTGTCCTCGCCTCGGCGCAGCGTCTGCACGAGGATGGCGACGGAGGCCGCGACGAGCAGGAGCGCCATCCAGAAGGGAAAGAAGCCGCTCTGCGGGCCGTCGCTGCCCCAGCGGAATCCGAGCTGCACGGCGTCCACGAGCACGACACCGCCCAGGAGCAGCAGCACGGTGGCGGTGACGAGATCGGCCGTCCGCACGACTACTTCTTCAGCAGGCCACCCTTGGCCATCAGGTTGCGGTGGAGCGCGGCGTTGTCGTCGACCCACTTCACGTACTCGGGGCCCGAGGCGAAGGCGGGCTTGAGCGCGCCCTCCTGCACGTACTTCTTCCACCGCGGCGTCTCGCTCACCTTCTTCAGGAAGTCGACGTACCAGGCGACAGCGTCCTTCGGCATGTCGGGCGGACCGAACAGGCCGCGCAGCATCAGGTACTGGATGTCCGTTCCCAGCGCCTCCTTCACGGTGGGAATCGCGCTCCATTCCGGCGCGGCGAGCCGCTCGGAGTCGAAGACGGCCAGCGGCCGCACACGGCCGCCCTTCCAGTGACTCACGCACTCGATGGGATTGTTCACGGTCGAGTTCACGTGGCCGCCCACCAGGTTCACGCACACCTCGCCGCCCCCCTTGAACGGCACGTAGGTGAACTTCACGCCGAGCGCCTGCTCCAGCAGGATCGTGATGATCTGATCTTCCTGGGCCGATCCCGTCCCGCCCATCTTGAGCTTGTCGCCGTCGGAGCGCTTCTTGGCGAGGGCCACGTAGTCCTTCGCCGTCTTCACGCCCTCCCTGTTCGCCTGGTCCGCGTTGACCCACAGCACGAACTCGTCGAGGGCCATGCGGGCGACGGGGGTGAGGTCCTTCCACGAGAACGGGATGCCCGTGTGCAGGGGCGTGGTGAAGAGATTCGAGAGCGTGATGACGAGGGTGTGCGCGTCAGCCTTCTTGCCCTTCACGTGCAGGAACCCCTCCGCCCCCGCCCCGCCCGACTTGTTGACGACGACGACGGGCCGCGGCGACAGCTTCGACTCGTCCGCGATGGCGGCGATCAGCCGCGCCATCTGATCGGCGCCCCCGCCGGTGCCAGCCGGCACGATGAGCTCGATCGGACGCGCGGGCTCCCATGCTCGGGCGGGAGCGGCGAGGGCGAGGATGAGGACGACCACCGCGGTGACGAGACTCATGTCGCACCTCGTTGTGAGACGACCTCTGATGCGAACGAGGGGCGGGCACCGGTGTTCCCGGTTCCCGCCCCTCACACGGCCGACGAGCGGCGGTCGGCGACGGCTACTTCGCGGTGAGGGCTGCCTGCGATGCCTCCATCCGACGGAACGGCACGACGCCGGGAATCTCCCACTTGTCCCACTGCTCGTCGACCTTCGCCTGGAAGTAGGCGAGATCTTCCTCCACGAAGTGGGCGAAGCGGCCCTGCTTGAGGAGATACTCGCGCACGGGCTTGCGTGGCCGACCCTCGACGAGCGCCTTCGTCTTGCCGTAGTACTTCACGACGCCATCCTCGACCTCGTAGAGGGGGAAGATGCCGGTCTCGATGGCGAGCTCGCCCAGCTCGTGCGAGAGCATCGGATCGTAGTCCCAGCCCTTCGGGCACGGGTCGAGCGAGTGGATGAACGTGGGGCCGCCGATGCTGAGGGCCCGGCGCACCTTGTTCATCATCTCGACGGCGTACGACGGGCACACCGTGGCCACGTAGCGGCACTCCGGATGGCCGGCCGCCATCATCCCGGCCATGTTCTTCTTCCAGCGGGTGTGGATGAGGCGGTGGACCTTGCCGGGCGGGCTGAACGTCGTGTTGGAGCCGTACGGCGTCATGCCCGACAGCTGGATGTCAGTGTTGGCGTAGCTCTCGTTGTCGTAGAGCAGGATCAGCGAGTTGTACTCGCGATGAGTCAGCGTGGCCGAGATCGCGCCGACACCCATGTCGGCGCCCCCGCCGTCGCCGCAGAACGCGATGACGTTGATGGGCTCGGCCTTCATCTTGCCCTTGCGCATGAGCGCCTTGAGCCCGGCCGCCGTGCCGAGGGCGGCGGAGCCGGACGAGCCGAGCTGCGTGTGCATCCACGGCACCACCCAGGGCGTCGTGTAGTACGTCGTGTTCGCAACGTACATGCAGCCGGTCGAGCCGAGCACGATGGTGCGCGGCCCGGCCGCCTTGACCATCAGCTTCATCACCAGCGCGGACTCGCAGCCCTGACAGGTGCGATGGCCCGAGGTGAAGTATTCCTCGAGGGTGACCTTCTTGACGCCGCGGAACGGCTCGAGGATCTGCGTGGCGTTGGTGAAGGTGGTCGTCGTCTCAGCCATGGGGGGTCTCCTATTCGCGGACGCCGAGCCAGGTGGTCTTGGACTCGGACTTGCCGGAATTCGCCGCAGTGTAACAAAGCTCCGCCGCCTTGTAGACGTCCTCCAGGGCGACCTCGCGGCCGCCGAGCCCGCAGATGAAGCTCAGCAGCGGCGGACGCTTGTCGGAGTTGTACATCGCGGCGCGGATCTCGTTCGCCACCACGCCGGAGGCGAAGGGCGAGCCGAAGGAATAGTCGCGGTCGATGATGCCGATGGCCTTGGCCTTCGAGAGCGAGGCCACCAGCCGCTCGGTGGGGAACGGCCTGAACCAACGCAGACGCAGCACGCCGACCTTCTTGCCCTGCTTGCGCAGCTCCCGGACGGCGACCTTGAGCGAGAGCGAGATCGTCCCCATGCCGACGAGGATGATGTCCGCGTCGTCCGTCATGTACTCCTCGAACCACGGGTTCTCGGGCCCGCGGCCGAACACCTTGCGGAAGTCGGCGTAGGCTTCCTCGATCACCGTGACGGCGCGCTTCATGGCCTCGTCGTTCTGACGTCGGATCTCGATGACCCAGTCCTCGTTCGCCTGCGGGGCGACCGTGATCGGGTTGTCAGGATGCAGGAGCAGGTCGCCGCGGTCGTAGCGCGGAAGGAATCGGTCGACCTTCGCCTTCGGCGGCACCATGGTCAGCGCCTGGGAGTGCGTGAGGAACGCGCCGTCCGCGGAGATCGCGAGGGGCAGGAACACCCGGCGGTCTTCCGCCACGCGGTACGCGATGAGCGTGGTGTCGAGCGCTTCCTGCGCCGTGTCGATCCAGCACAGCATCCAGCCGAGGTCGCGCACCACGAGGGCGTCGTTGTGCTCGACGCCGAATGCGCCGGGATCGTCGAGGGCGCGGTTGCCCACGAGCGCGACCATGGGGACGCGCAGCGGCGGCGTCACCACGAGGCATTCCATCGCGTACATCCAGCCGACGCCCGACGAGCCGCAGAACACGCGCGCGCCGACGGTGGAGGCGTGCTTCACGATCTCGAACTGGCTGTGCTCGCCCTCGGCCACGATGTACTCCGCGACCAGGTCGCCGTTGGCGATCTTCTTCGCGATGGCCTGCATGACCGTGTCGTACGGCCGGATGGGATAGGCCGTGACGACGTCGAGGTCGGCGAGCGCGAGCGCCTCCGCGACCGCCTCGCTCCCCGAGATCAGGAGCTCCTTGTCCTCGCCCGCCACGGCGGGCGCCTTGGTACTGGTAACGGTTGCCATGACTCGTCTGGCCTCCTGCCCTCAGATCGCCTTGCGCTCTGCGTTCTCGCCCGGAATGCCGGCCGTGATCTCGATGCCGCCGCTGTCGAGGTCGCGCTTCAGCTCCTCGTCGTACTGACCGCGGAAGCGGAAGCCGTGCGAGCGGACCGTCGCCACCTTGTCGTTGATCTTGTCGCCGAGCCAGGTCGCGTACGCGGTCTTGTCCTTGCGCCACATCTCCCACTGGCTGGCGTTGTCGTCGAAGACCGCCTCGTTGACCATCGTCACGCAGTCCTCGACGGGGCAGACCGCCTCGCAGACGCCGCAGCCACAGCACGCTTCCATGTTGGCGTCGTACGTGCCGTCGGGCATGACGTCGAAGCAGGAGTCGGGGCACTGGATCCAGCAGAGCGTGCACTTCACGCACTTGTCGAAGTCGATCACCGGCCGCATGGTCCGCGTCGTGTACTTCTTGAAGTACGGGTTCCGCTCGGGCACGTAGCCCTTCCCGGCTTCCTTCGGCTTCCCCACGGGAATGGCGGGGATCGTCACGCCCTCCCGCATCTCCCACCACTTCGGCATCTCGAAGGAGAACGGGATCTCGGCGTTGCCCTCGCCCGGTCGCACCTCGCGCGTCTCGATGCGCTCGGCCGCCTTGCGCGCGGACTGCACCTTGACGTCCGAGCCCCACTCCATCTCCTTGATGGCAGCACAGACGCCGTCGAGGGTCAGGAAGGACGGGGCGATCTTCGCCAGCGCGCCGAGGACGCGCACCTCGGTGTGATCTTCCTTGTAGACCCACAGCCCCGCGAGCGACGCCTTGGCGCGGATGAGCGACAGCTTGTAGGGCTGATCCTTGCGATGGATGTCCTTGAGCAGGCTGTCGAAGCTCTGGAGCGACGTCATCAGCACGGTGCCGTTCGGCTCGGTGAGACGGTTGATGGGCTGCAGGCCGTACCACGCCCAGGACTCGACGCCCTTCGACAGCGTGTCGTCGAGACAGACCGTCACGTCGACGTGCTTCGGCTCGTAGCGCGCCATGTTCTGCTCGAGCTCCTCGACGGAGTCCGCGACGATCGCGAAGTCCTTCGCCGGGATGCCGTTGCGCTGCGGGCTGTCGCCGTACCGTCCGAACGCGATACCCCAGCGCTCGGACTTGCGTGCGCCGAGCACGATGCCGCGAACGATCCGGGCGGCGAGGTTCTTCTGGAAGATGCCCCGATAGACGACCTCGACGATCAACGCTGACATGCGTTCCCCCTTCAGTGGTCCGGTGGTCGGACCAACAGTAACGCCGCCGGTCCCGACGGGCAAGAGGCCCGTCGGGACGTCTCGGCAGCTACCCGAGCCGGGACAGGAACGAGGTGACCGCGTTCGTGAACGCTTCCGGCTGCTCGATATTGGACAGATGTGACGCGGACTTCAGAATCTCGAGCTGAGAGCCTTTCACACGCTCGTTGATGGCGCGAGAGGCCGCCGCCGGCGTCCCCTGATCTTCCTCACCGACGACGATGAGCGTCGGCAGCTTGATGGCGTCCAGCTTGTCGGTCAGGTCGAGCTGAGAGATGGCGTGGCAGCAGCCCACGTAGCCGCGCACCGGCGTGCGACGGATCATGGCGCGGACGCCGTCGAGCGTCTCCTTGCGCTGCTGGACGAACGGCGCGGTGAACCACCGCCCGATGGTCGGCTCCACGAGCGGCTCCATGCCCTGGGTCTCCGCCGTCTTGATCCGGTCCGCCCACAGCGGGCGCGCCTCGGCGGGCACGCGGCTGGAGGTGTCGCACAGGATCAGGCTCGAGAAGAGCTCGGGCGTCTTGAGCGCGACGGTCTGCCCGATCATCCCGCCCATGGACAGCCCGCACCAGTGCGTCTTCGTGATGCCGAGCATCTTCAGGAGCGCGCGGGCGTCATCGGCAAGCTGCTCGAGCGTGTACGCGCCGGCGGGCGCCTCGGTGCCGCCGTGGCCGCGCGTGTCGTAGCGCAGGACGCGGTAGCGCGCGGTGAGCGCCGACATCTGCGGGTCCCACATGGAGAGATCGGTGGCGAGCGAGTGACTCAACGTCACGACGGGCGCGCTGGCCGGGCCGTCCAGGGTGTAGTTCACGTCGATGCCGTTGGCCTTGACCTTCATCGCTGTTCCTCCTGTGCGATCGTCCACGCCAGCGCATCGGCGGCGCGCTGATCGTCGCGACGGCCGCGCCGGCGCAGCTCGTCCACGATGCGCGCCCGCGACGCCGCGGGTCGGTTCTGTCCCAGCTTGAACTTCGGCCGGCACGCCGTCACCTCGAGGTGCACCGCGGTCAGCTGCGCCAGCGCACCCCGATAGAGCGGATCGTCGGGGGCGAGCGACCGGAACCCGCCCTCGGGCTGGTAACGTGCCATGAGTTGCCGCTGCTGCTCCACGAGGACGGCCGGATCGTCGGACAGCGTCGCCACGCACTCGAAGATCACCGTGCGGTGATACGCCGTCGCGACCGCGGCACTGTCGGGATGCACCCAGTACGACGGGATGACGGCGAGCACTTCGTCGACCTCGAACAGGCAGCGGCGCTCGACGCGGAGGTCGGCGATCTGCTCGTCCCTGCGCACGAGGTGGATCTCGATGGCCCGGCCGTCGTAGACGAACGGATAGAGCCCGATGTGCGGCACGCCGCCAGACGCGGTGACGAGTCGCCCGAGCTCCTGCGCGCCGACGAAGCGATCGATCTCGTCGCGCGGGATGTCGGTGTAGACGTCGTGGAAGATCACGCCGCCCTGGGCTCCCGGCTCTTCACCATCTCGCAGAAGTACCGATGCACCGCGTCCTCCCCGACGGCCTCGGGGTGAAACGTGGCGACCAGGATCGTGTCTTGCCGCGCCATCACGGGATCGTCGCCGTGGCGCGCGAGGACCTCGACACCGGGGCCGACGCGGCGGATCCGTGGCGCCCGGATGAACATCATCTCGATGGCCGTGGGCCGTCCGTTGAGCTGCGCGGTGCCGCGCGCCTCGAACGACTCTCGCTGCCGGCCGTACGCGTTGCGCTCCACGTCGACGTCGATGAACCCGAGCGAGACCTGCGGTGGATTGGCCACGCCGCGCGCGAGCAGGATGAGCCCCGCGCACGTCCCGAACATCGGCTTGCCCGCGTCGTGGAACGCGCGCAGCGCGGGGACGAACTGCCACTCGTCCATCAGCTTCAGCAGCGTGGTGCTCTCCCCGCCCGGAATGACGAGCGCGTCGACGTCCGCGAGCTGCTCGGGCTTCCGGACCTCGACCACCTCCGCGCCGCAGCGCCGGAGCGCTGCGACGTGGAGGGCGAAGTCGCCCTGGAGCGCGAGGACGCCGATCCTCATGGGTGACTACCAGCCGCGTGTCTGCATCAGGTCCTTCTCGGCCATCTTCGAGATCTCGAGACCGGGCATGGCCTCGCCGAGCTCCTCGCTGACACGCGCCAGCACGTCGGGATCCTTGTAGTGCGTGGTCGCCTGGACGATGGCCTTGGCGCGCTTGGCGGGATCGCTGGACTTGAAGATGCCCGAGCCGACGAACACGGCCTCCGCGCCGAGCTGCATCATGAGGGCAGCGTCGGCCGGGGTGGCGATGCCGCCCGCGGAGAAGTTCGGCACCGGCAGCTTGCCGTGCTTCGACACCCACCGCACGAGGTCGTACGGCGCACCGAGGTTCTTGGCCTCCGTCATCAGCTCCTCGGGCGACAGCGTGGTGAGCCGCTTCACGCCACTCGTGACCGACCGCATGTGACGCACGGCCTCCACGATGTTGCCCGAGCCCGCCTCGCCCTTGGTGCGGATCATCGCCGCCCCCTCGCCGATGCGGCGTAGCGCCTCACCGAGGTCGCGACAGCCGCACACGAAGGGGACGCTGAAGGCGAACTTGTCGATGTGAAAGTGCTCGTCCGCGGGCGTGAGCACCTCGGACTCGTCGATGTAGTCGATGGCCAGGGCCTGGAGGATCTGGGCTTCCACGAAGTGCCCGATACGCGCCTTGGCCATGACGGGGATCGTCACCGCCTTCTGGATCTCGCGGATCTTCTTGACGGGCGACATGCGCGCGACGCCGCCGTCGCGACGGATGTCGGACGGCACGCGCTCGAGGGCCATCACGGACGCCGCGCCGGCGTCCTCCGCGATCTTGGCCTGCTCCGCGTCCGTGACGTCCATGATGACGCCGCCCTTGAGCATCTCGGCGAGGGCGATGTGCTTGCGATCGGCGATGCGAAGTCCGTTCGTGTCGTCCATGTGAGACCTCCTTTGGTCGTGGGCAGCGTTCAGACGAGAGGCACCGTGACGCGATCCTGGGCCGTCGCGCGGGCCGGGCGCTTGAGCGCCTGCTTGATGGTGTCCGCCAGTCGGCGCACGCCCTCGTCGATGCGCGCGGCGGGAACGGCGGAGAACGACAGCCGGAACGTGCGCTCGCCGCCGCGTCCGACGTGAAACGGCGTGCCGGGCGTGTAGGCCACGCCGCGCTCGAGCGCACGGGGCAGCAGGGTGAGCGCGTTCAGCGTGGGCGGCAGCGTGACGAGGAGCGAGAAGCCGCCGCGCGGCTCGGTCCACGTCACGCCGGCCGGCATGCGACGCGCGAGCGCGGTGAGGAGCATCTGGCGCCGGCGCGCGTACTCGGCCACCACGCGCACGATGTGACGGTCGAGCAGCTTGCGCTCGCAGAACCGATGCACGGCGGCCTGGATGAAGGCGCTCGTGTGGAGGTCGGTCAGCTGCTTGGCGGCCTGCAACCGCTCCATGACGGGCGGCGCCGCCACCAGCCATCCCAGCCGCAACCCCGGGAAGAGGATCTTCGAGAACGTGCCGATGTAGATGACGAGTCCGTCACGATCGGCAGCCTTGAGGGGCGCGGCGGGCCGCTGGCCGTAGTAGAGGCTCCCGTCGAAGCCGTCCTCGACGATCGGCACCTGGTGCCGCGCGGACAGCGCGAGGAGCTGAGCGCGGCGCTCCGCGCCGATGGCGAGTCCCGTGGGGTTGTGCGCGGTGGGCTGGCAGTAGAAGAGCTTCGGCGCGTGACGCTCGAGCACCCGCTCCAGCGCGTCCGCGCGCGGGCCGTCATCGTCCCACGGCACCGCGAGCGGCTGCGCCGCGAAGGCGCGAAACACCTGGAGGACGCGCGGATACGTGGGCTCCTCGATGGCGACCACGTCACCGGGATCGACGAACGTGCGCGCGATCAGGTCGAAGCCCTGCTGCGAGCCGTTGACGACGAGGATCTGCTCCGGCCGCGCCTCCACACCGAAGCGCAGGAGGTACGCCGCGATGTAGCGTCGCAGCGGCGGATAGCCGCCGACGGGATAGTACTGGAGGAGCGACTCCCCGTCCTCGCGGATCACCTCGTTCACCACGCGACGGAACGCTTCGATCGGGAACAGTCCGCTGTCCGGCACGCCGCCCGCGAACGAGATGGCGTCGGCGCCGGGCACGGCGACCGGCCGTCGCCGCTCCTCCTCTGCCGCGATGATGGCCGCGCTGCGCGAGAACAGTCCGGCCCAGTCGATGGCGGGACGATGCGGTACGGCGGCGGGCGCGCTCCCCGTTCCCGGTGGCGGCTGGGCCACGAAGGTGCCCTGCCCCACGTGAGCGTGCGCCCACCCGCCTGCCACGAGCTCGTCGTACGCGAGGGCCACCGTCGCGCGATTGACGCCGAGCGACTTGGCGAGCTCGCGCGTGGCGGGCAGCTTCACGCCCGGGGCGAGGAGCCGCTCGCCGATGAGGCGCTCGAGCTGCGCCTGGATCTGGCGGGCCAGGGGCAACGGCTTGTCGCGGTCGAGCTGGATGCCTACCAAGGCGTCGTGGTCACCTCGCTGTGCCATTTTCGTGCTTCTCGGGGCCGCGTCAACTGCCAATTGGCCCGCCCCGGCCCAGCCAATGCCGGGGACGGGTCGGGTGGCTTCTATAATGGCGGCGACCACACCCAGAGCCGAGGAGGACGCCATGGGAGCAATGAAGGAGTTCGCGGGCGTGTACTACCGTGAAGGGGCGCTCGATCCCAAGACCATGCAGCTCGTGGCCCTGGCCGCCATGGCAGCGGCCGGCTGCACGTCCTGAGTGCCAGGACGCTTCGCGGCTGCGAAGCAAGCCGGCGCCACCGAGGACGAGATCAGCGAGACCCTGATGTACGCCATGCGCGGCCGCGCGCGCGCCGCCTGGAGCACGATCAAGTACATCCCCGGCATCGAGGACCTCAACAAGGAGTGGAAGTCGACCTACGAGCGAGAAACGGGGGGGTAGCGGGCGACTGATGGCGGCAGGAGAGGCGCCGTTGAAGCAGGCGGTGAAGTGGATCGACGAGCAGCTTGCGGAGAATCCGCGCGCCGACCGGATGAAGCTCGTCGACGAGGCGTCGCGCCGGTTCGACCTGTCACCGCTCGACAGCGACTTTCTCTTCCGTCACCTCGCCGACCGCACGCGGCGTTCGTGAGCGACACGCACGAGCGCCGCGTGCAGACCCAGTTCGGGTCGAGCGCGGCCGCGTACGTCGCCAGCGCGGGACACGCGGGCGGCCACGATCTCGAGACGCTGGTCGACTGGGGACGCGCGCGGCGTCCCCGTCACGTGCTCGACGTCGCGACGGGCGGCGGCCACACGGCGCTGGCCTTCGCCGGGCTCGCCGCGCGGGTGGTCGCCGTCGACGTCACCGAGCCGATGCTGCAGGCCGCGCACGCCTTCATCGCCGCTCGTGTCGCCGCGTCGTCGACGGTGGCGTTCGTGGCCGGCAACGTGGACGCGCTGCCCTTTCGCGAGGGCGCGTTCGACGTCGTGACGTGCCGCATCGCCGCGCACCACTTCGCGGACCCCGCCCTCGCCATGCGGCAGATCGCGCGCGTGCTCGTGCCCGGGGGCTCGCTCCTGCTCCAGGACATCCTGGGCTCCGACGACGCGGAGGCCAACGCCTTCATCACCGAGGTGGAGCGCCGGCGGGATCCGTCGCACGTCAGGGCGTACCGGCGCGCGGAGTGGAACGCGCTGCTGCGCGGCGCGGGGCTCACCGTGATGGACGAGGCGACGATCTCCAAGACGCGCCCGTGGCAGGAGTGGACGGGCCGCATGCGCATGACGCCTCGGGCGCAGCGCGACCTGGAGGACTTCGTCCGCGCGGCGCCCGAGCGCATGCGCGCCGCGTTCGACTTCAGGGTCTCGAGCGACGCCGTGGAAGCCTTCACCGACCGTCAGATCCTGCTGCGCGCCGACCGCGACTGACGCTCAGAGTCGTCGCGGCGCGTCCGTCCTGAGATGCACCACGGTGGCGCCCCAGCCGCCGCGCTCGG
Source organism: Candidatus Methylomirabilota bacterium (assembly GCA_046733575.1). Lineage (GTDB taxonomy): Bacteria > Methylomirabilota > Methylomirabilia > Rokubacteriales > CSP1-6 > JBKPPN01. The sequence continues at coordinate 12,958 of JBKPPN010000272.1, forward strand.
CCGGCGCGTCGGCGAAGCGGACCACGAGGGGATGCCGGGCCAGCACCGCACGCACCGACGCGCGCTGGGCGCCGATGCCGCGACCGTGGATCAGCCGGACCTCGGTGAAGCCTCGCACGTGCGCCTGCTCGAGATAGTCCTCCACGACGGAGCGGACGTCGCGCGGAGCGAAGGCGTGAAGATCGAGGGCGTCCTCGATCGGGATCCGGGTCGGCGCGTCCTCCGCGTCGTCCGGATGCACGGCTCAGCGGGGTTCCGTCAGAGTGTCGGTCCCGCCATGAGGTGCTGCGCCCAGTGCTGGTAGCTCGAGAGATCCTCTCCCGACAGCTTGCACTGTCAGAACGTGGCGGAGCGCTCGAAGAAGCCGACGTCGACCACGGCCACGCGCTCCGCGCGCGCGGTCTCCGCGACCTTCTCCGTCACCATCTGGCGGACGAACGGGATCGGGATGCGACCCAGCCGGTGCAGGACCTCGTCGGTGCAGCGGATGCGTGTGCCGGGCAGCACGGGACCCGCCACCGCGTCGGCCGTCGGCTCCGGCTCGTGCTCGCACGTCTCGGGGACCAGCTGCTGCAGGCGAAGCGAGACGTACTCGGTGACCCACGCCTGGATGCCTGCCTTCGCCTCCGCGAGGTCGACGCTGGCGCTGCGGTCGAGCTTGTCGGCCAGCGTGCCGAGGACGGTTTCGAGGCGGCCGAGACGACCCTCGAGCGCAGCGAGACGCTGATCGAGATCGACGTCACTCATGGGGCGTCACTCTAGCACGGGCCGACGCGTGTGCCAGTCCGTGAACCGCTGGTACGCGTCCGCGACGCGCAAGACCGTCGCCTCGTCGAATGCCCGTCCGATGAGCTGCATCCCGATGGGCAAGCCCCCTGCATCGACGCCGCACGGCACCGAGCACGCGGGATGGCCCGAGAAGTTGAACGGGCGCGTGAACCGGATGAGCGCCGAGCGGACGTCCGTTCGCGACGCCCCGGCGGTTACCTCGCGCTCGCCCACGCGCGGAGCGGTGATCGGCGTCGTGGGCGCGAGCAGCACGTCGTGCCGGGCCAGCGCGGTGTCGACCTCGCGGCGCACGAGGTCGCGCAGCTGCTGACCCCGCACGTACTGGACGCCGGTGACGAACGCGGCCATGCGCAGCCGCTCGATGACGTCGGCCTGGTACTCGTCGGCGCGGGTGCGCACCCACTCCGTGTGATAGGCGAGCGCCTCCGAGCCGATGATGGCCATCGTGGCGGCGGGGATGTCCGCGAGGTGGCCCAGCGTCACGTCATCGAGGATCGCGCCGTGGTCGGCGAGCGTCCGCGCCGCCGCTTCGACGGCAGCCCGCACCTCGCCGTCGGACGTCTCCAGGAAGAAGCTGCGCAGGACGCCGACGCGCAGTCCGCTGACGCTGCCGTCGAGCGCGCTCGCGTACGACGGCACGGACCGCGTCGTGGTGGTCGGGTCGGCGGGGTCGTGGCCCGCGATGGCGGCGAGCATGAGCGCGCTGTCGGCGGCCGTGCGCGTCATCGGACCGATGTGGTCCATCGACCACGACAGCGGCAGCACGCCGGCTCGGCTCACCCGCCCGTACGTCGGCTTGATCCCGGTGATGCCGCATAGCGCGGCGGGAATCCGGATGGAGCCTCCGGTGTCGGAGCCCAGCGCGCCCGCGGCGAGACCTGCCGCGACGGCCACGCCGGAGCCCGACGACGAGCCACCCGCCACGCGCGGCTGCGCGATGTCCCACGGGTTCAGCGCGTGGCCGTAGTGCTCGTTGAGTCCCTCCGGCCCGTAGGCGAACTCGTGCATGTTCAGCTTGCCCAGCACGATGGCGCCCGCCGCGCGCAGCCGCGCCACCACCGTGGCGTCCTCGGCCGGCACGAAGTCGCGAAGGATCTTCGATCCGCCCGTCGTCTTCACGCCCGCCGTGTGACAGAGGTCCTTGACGGCGACGGGCACACCGTGCAGCGCGCCGCGAGCGTGGCCCGCCATCAGCGCGCGCTCGGCGGCGCGCGCCGCGTCGAGCGCGGCGTCGGCGGTGACGGTGATGTAGGAGCGCAGCCGCCCGTCGAGGGCCGCGATCCGGTCGAGATGCGCGCGCACGACCTCGACGGGCGACACGGCCTTGGTCGCGATCATGCGGGCGAGCTCGGTCATCGACGTCCAGACGAAAGCCGTCATCTCAGTCCATCCGGAAACGCGTGGTCGGCTCCAGCGCGCCCACCGACGTCGTCTCGAGCTGACGCAGCTGCTCCAGCGCGCGGTCGAGTCCCGGCCGGAGTCCTTCCAGCTGCGCGTCGGTGAAGTCGAACCCGGCCAGCGCGGCGATGCGGCGCAGTGTCGCGACGTCGACGTCCATGGCCGGCGAGCATAGCGTGGCGACGCCCGCGCTACAATGCGCGGCGATGAGCCTCACGCTCACCGTGTCGTCCGACGCGCGCACGGACGCCGCGCCGCGCACGCTCGCCGTGACGAGCGCCACCAGCGTCCTCACCGTCCTGCACGACGCCGGCATCGACGTGACCGCGACGTGCGGCGGCCGCGGTCGCTGCACGTCGTGCCGCATCAAGTTCGTCGCGGGCACGGTCCCACCGCCGACGATCGCCGACGAGGTCCAGCTCGGCGCCGATCTCGTGCGCGACGGCTACCGCCTGGCCTGCCAGTGCCGCCTCGCCGAGTCCGGCGCCATCCAGCTCGCCCCGCCGCTCGAAGAGACATCGTTCCAGATCCTGGGTCCCGGCCAGGCCCCCGCGTCGGCGACCGGGATCGCGCTGGCGTCCGGCGTCGCGAAGCAGCTCGTCAAGGTCGCGCTTCCCCGCGAGGAGCACCACCAGACGTCGGACCTCGAGGAGCTCCTCGCCGCCATCGGGGCGGAGCCCGACGACGTCGACGTCCGCGTGCTCCAGACCTTGCCCGCCACCCTGCGCGACGATCCGCAGGGCGTCACGGTGACGACGTTCGCGGGACGCGTGCTGGCGGTGGAGCGCGGCGACACCACCGCGATGAAGTTCGGGCTGGCCCTCGACATCGGCACGACGTCGGTCGTCAGCACGCTCATCGAGCTCGAGTCGGGCGAGGCGCTCGCCTCGGCGTCGAGCCTCAATCCGCAGGCGGTGTTCGGCGGCGACCTCATGTCGCGCATCGCCTTCGCGCAGTTCAACCCCACGAACCTGCGCAAGCTGCAGACGCGGATCGTCGGGCTCCTCAACCGGCACGTGGAAGAGCTGTGCCGCGAGTCCGGGGTCCTCGCGCGCTGGATCTACAAGGTCGTCGTGGTGGGCAACACGTGCATGCACCACCTCGTGCTCGGCATCGATCCGTCGTACGTCGGGCTGGCGCCGTACGCGCCCGTGATGCGGCATCCGCTCACGGTGGCCGCGCACGAGCTGCCGCTCAAGGTCGCGCCCGCCGCGCGGGTGTGCTTCCTGCCCCTCGTGGCCGGGTTCGTGGGCGCGGACGCGGTGGCCGTCGCGCTCGCCACGCGGCTCGCCGATCGCGACGACGTGCGCATCGCCGTCGACATCGGCACCAACGGCGAGGTGCTCCTGGGCTCGCGCGACCGGCTCCTCGCCTGCTCGGCGCCCGCCGGCCCCGCCCTCGAGGGCGCACAGATCCGACACGGAATGCGCGGCGCGGCGGGCGCGATCGATCGTGTCGTCGTCGACGACGACGTCCGCCTGCACACCATCGGCGAGACGGCGGCGCTCGGGATCTGCGGCTCGGGTCTCATCGATCTCCTCGCCGGGCTCCTCGACGCCGGCATCATCGACGCGACCGGACTCATCCAGGTGGAGGATCGTGCCGCGCTGCCGCCGTCGCTCCGCGATCGCGTGGTGATGCGGGGCGAGGAGCGCCAGGTGATCGTGGCGCGTCCCGGCGAGCACGGGGCGACGCGCGAGCTCGTGTTGACCCAGGACGACGTCCGTCAGGTGCAGCTCGCCAAGGGCGCCATCGCGTCGGGCATCGCGATGCTCCAGAAGGTCTCCGGCGTGCCGTGGGACGACGTGAGCGAGCTCATGCTGGCGGGCGGCTTCGGCAACTACGTCTCGATCCCGAGTGCGCTGCGCATCGGTCTCATCCCGCCCCTGCCCGTGGACCGCGTGCGCTACGTCGGCAACGCGGCGTCGCTCGGCGCGCAGATCTGTCTGCTCTCCGAGCCCGAGCGGGACCGCGCGACGGAGCTCGCCACGCGCTTCGAGCACGTCTCGCTCGCCGCGCACCCGGACTTCGAGCAGCTCTTCGTGGACTGGATGAACTTCCCCTCCGCCACGCCGGGAGGAGCGACATCCGCGTGACGGCCGCACTCTCGACCGCCATCGTCGGCCACGAGGTCGGTCCGCTCACCGCCGAGGTCGACGCGCGCTGGCTCATGGCGTACGCGGCGAGCCTCGGCGAGCGCGATGCTCGCTTCTACGACACGGGCGAGCCCGACGGCCCCATGGCGCACCCGGTCTTTCCCGTCTGCTACGAGTGGCCCGTCGCGCTCGCCCTGCGCGCCAAGACGATCCCCGACGAGCTCGCGCACCGGAGCGTCCACGCCACCCATCGCCTGACGCTGATGCGCGCGCCTCGCGCGGGCGACGTCCTGTCGACCACGGCGCGGGTGATCGGCGTGCGTCGCCGTCGCGCCGGGGCGCTGGTCACCTCGCGCTTCACCACGCGCGACGCGGACGGCGCGACGGTGAGCGTGACCGACTACGGCTCCGTCTACCGCGCCGTCACCGCGGACGCCGACGCCGAGGAGGACGTCGTCTCGGACGCGCGCGACGCCGGGCACGGCGCGGTGGTGTGGCGCGAGGCAGTCGACGTCGACGGCGGCGCGGCGCACGTCTACACCGAGTGCGCGCGCATCTGGAACCCCATCCACACCGACGTGGCGGTGGCGCGTGCGGCGGGGCTCCCCGGGCTGATCCTCCATGGCACCGCGACGCTGGCGCTCGCCGTGTCGCGCGTGGTGCGGCGTGACCTCGACGGCGACGCCCGACGCGTGCGCGAGGTGACCGGTCGCTTCACCGGCATGGTGCTCATGCCGTCGCGCTTCACCGTCGAGCGCCGCGCCGGCGCGTCGGACGAGGCGCTGTCGTTCGATGCGGTCGACGAGCGCGGCGCGCCCGTGCTGTCCGGAGGTCGGGTCCGCACGTGAAGCAGATGAGCCGTCGCGAGCGGATCGCCGCGGCGCTGGGCCGGCAGCCCGTCGACCGCGTGCCGTACGCGTTCTGGCGGCACTTCCCCGCCGTGGATCGCTCGCCCGCGGGACTGGCGCAGGCGACCCTCAGGTTCCACGAGCGGTACGGCTCGGACTTCCTCAAGATCACGCCGCGCGGCGGCTACGCGGTCCAGGCGTGGGGCTGCGTGGAAGCCGACGACGTGCGGCCGGACGGTCACCGGCCCTGCGTGCGCTGTGCCGTCCGCGACGGCGACGACTGGAAGAAGATCAGGCCCCTCGATCCCGGCGGCGCGGAGGGCTGGACGGAAGAGATCGAGACCATCATCCGCATGGGCTTCGACCGTCGCATCGGCGACGCGCCGGTGATTCCCACGCTGTTCTCGCCCCTCTCCCTCGCGCGCAAGCTCTCGGCCGACCGCCTCGACACCGACCTGCGCGAGCGTCCCGAGGACGTGGTCTCCGCGCTCGAGGCGATCACCGAGACCGTCATCCGCTTCGCCGACCTCGCGCTCACCGAGGGCGTCTCCGGCATCTTCTACTCCATCCAGGCCGCGAGCCGGCACCTGCATTCCGACGAGGACTACGCGCGCTTCGGGGAGCCGTACGACCGACAGGTGCTGGAATCCGTCGAAGGACGCTCGAGCCTCACCGTGATCCACTGCCACGGTACCGACCTGATGTTCGAGCGGCTCGCCACCCTGCCCGGCCACGTCTGGAACTGGGACGACCGCGCCACGCCGCCGTCACTCCGTACCGGCGCGGCCCGCGTGCCCGGCGCGGTGCTGGGCGGACTCGACGGCGTCACGGTGTTGCGCGACGGCACGCCGGACGACGCGGTCGCCCAGACGCAGGACGCCATCGCGCAGACGGATGGCGTCGGACTCATCGTCGGCGCGGGATGCGTGCTGCCGATGGAGACGCCGGACGCCACCGTGTCGGCGGTCGTCCGCACGCTGGGCGGGCCGCTGAAGCCACTCCCCGGCGTCCGCTTGTGAACTACGAGGCGCTCCGGCGCCAGACCTTGCCCGGTCTCCTCGCCGAGCGCGCGCGCACGGCGCCCGCGCGGGTGGCGTTTCGTGCCAAGGAGCTCGGCATCTACCGCGAGACGACGTGGCGAGAGCTCGCCCGCCGGGTGGCGGCGCTGGCGCTCGGCCTGCGTGCTGACGCCGGTGTCGGTCCCGGCGAGACGGTGGCGATCATGGGCGATGCGTGTCCGGAGTGGACGATCGCCGACCTCGCCGTCCAGTCGCTCGGCGCGATCACCTATGGCATCTATCCCACCAGCGCGCCCACCGAGGTGCGGTACGTGCTCCAGCATGGCGGTGCGGTGGCCGTGATCGTCGAGACGCAGGAACACCTGGACAAGGTGCTCGCGGTGCTCGACGCCTGTCCGTCGGTGCGTGTCGTGGTGCTCATCGACACGCGGGCGCTCTTCATGTATCGCCATCCGCGCGTGCGAACCTTCCCCGACGTGGAAGCGCGCGGCACGGCGGGGATCACGGCCGAGACGCTGGACACGCTCGTCGCCGACGTGCGGCCGGACGACGTCGCGACCATCGTCTACACGTCGGGGACCACCGCGCACCCGAAGGGCGTGACGTACCGCCACGGCGCGCACATCGCGGCGTGCGCCAACATCCTCGACCACTATCCCGTGCTCACGGAGGGCGGCCATCGCGTCGTGGCCATGCTTCCGCTCTGCCACGCCATGGGACGCAATCTCGTGATCACGATGCCGCTGCTCGCCGACATCGTGCCCCACTACCC
>JBKPPN010000273.1:0-10340 GCA_046733575.1 Candidatus Methylomirabilota bacterium
TTCTGCTACGGCTTCCTCGGGATCACCCTGCCCGTCTATCTGGCCGACCTCGGGATGTCGGCCCGCGGCGTCGGGCTCTCCGTGACCCTCATGCTGATCGCCAGCGCCGACCGCCACGTTGCCGAGCATCGCGGCGGCGATCACGACCCAGGGGTCGCGCGTGAGTAGCAGCATCACGGCCGACACGATCGACACCGCCGCGAGTCCCAGGAGGGGAACGCGGCCGCCCCATCGCTCGGCGGGGCGTCGAACGAGCCACGTCAGGACGGCGCTGGCGATCAGCATGAGGGTCACGGAGAGCCCGACGCCGCGGGCCGACATCCCGAGGTCGGCCAGATAGACGGGCAGGGTGATCCCGAGGAAGCCATAGCAGAACGTGCGCGCGGTCTTCGCCACGAAGACGACGACCACGTCCCGAGCTGCCGTCATTTCACTCTTGACTTATACTCATCATTTGACGAGTATAGACGTTCACCTAGCGTGGCGGGCCGAAAGTGGATGGAGGTGTCCGATGAACCCCGTGGAGCGCGTTCTCGACGACGAGGTGTCCCGGTTGCTCGACCGGCTGTCCGGGTCCGTGCCCGGCGGCAGTCTGACTGCGATGACGTCGCTGCATCCGCACCTGCGCACGCGGGTCGATCAGGTCGAGGCCGGGCTGGCCGACGTGCGCGGGGCGCTCCTCGACGCGTATGGTCGGTGGCGTCGCGGGCTCGAGGATCTCGAGAACCTCTGGGCGCTGGCGGCGTGGCGGTCAACCGCCGCCGAGGAGACGGCGCAGTCGCCCGCCGCGCTTGCCGCCTGACGCGGTGTCGCGACCGACGCTCGACGGCGATGCGACGGTGTCCGCGGTGAAGACGGCGCGCACCTCGTCGAAGCGTTGCCAGTAGTCCGGCAGCGCCTTGGCGAGCGCCACCTGGATCACGAGCCGGTCCTGCTCGCCGCGAGCGTCCGGCGCGGGCAGACCCCGACGCTGCTCGGCGGTCAGCAACGGAAGCAGGCGCTGCTCGAGCCGCTCGAAGAACCGGTGGACGTTGCCTTCGAACTCCGCGCGGTCCTCGGCGCTGTCGGCCACGGGGTGCGCGAGCTGCCGCGCCTTGCGCGACTGCACGAGGGCGTCGAGACAGACGAAGTCGACGGCCTCCTCGATGCGCTCGGTCAGCTGGGCGTCGATCCGCGCGTGCAGATCGCGCGGCTGGTTCGGATCGCGACGGAATGCGCCGGAGAAGAACGGCTGGCTCACGCGCGCAGCATCCGCGCAAGCCCGGCGCGCAGCGGCGTGGGCGTCAACGCGAAGGTCGAGTGGAACGCCGCGGCGTCGCCGGTGTTGTCTTCCTCGAGCATGAGCAGCTGGTCCGACGTGATCGGGAAGCCCGGCGGTCGGAGCGCGGCGAGCGTGCGCACCAGCGGCATGGGCAGGTGGAGCTTCCGCCGCCGGGGGCGGCCGAGCGTCTCCGCGATGAGATCGAGCAGCGCGGGAACGGTCACGCGGTCCGGGCCGGCCACGGCCAATGTCTGCTTTCCCGTCGACGGCAACGTCACCGCGCGAGCGAAGCCTTCCGCGACGTCCTCGACAGGAACCGGCTGGAGCGCCTCGGTGCCGCGCCCCAGCACGGGGACGACGGGCAGCCGTCGCACCATGCGCGCGAGCACGGAGACGAAGCCGTCCCCGGGCCCGTAGACGATCGACGGGCGGAAGATCGTCCACGCCAGCGGGCTCGAGCGGACGGCCTCTTCGGCGGCCCACTTGGTCTGGTGATAGCGCGAGCGCGCGCCGCGGCGCGTCCCGAGCGCGCTCATGTGGAGAAACCGTCGTGCGCCGGCCGCCGCGGCGGCCTCGACGACGTTGACGGTGCCCTGCGTGTGAACGCGCTCGAACGTCACGCCGGCGGAGGCGCGCTCCTCGATGATGCCGACGAGATGCACCACGGTGTCGCAGCCGGCGATGTTGTCCTCGAGACCGCGCCGCACCAGCACGTCGCCCTGGACGGACTCGGTCGCGCCCGCGCTTCGCGCGTCGTGCTCGGCGCGGCGGCGCACGAGGCAGCGCACCTGATGACCGTGCGCGCGAAGCGCGCTGACCACGGCGCGGCCGACGAAGCCCGTCCCGCCGGTGACGAACACGCGGTGATCAGCCGGAGTGTCCGACATACGTGCAAGGATAGCAGGGCGGATGGTACGATCGCGTCGTGGTGCGACGCCGTCGTGGCGCTGTGGCGCTGGCCGTGCTCGTCACCGCTCTCGCTCTCGGCTCGACCCCCGCCATCGCCGACGAGCCCCCACGCTTCGACGCCCTCGACGACATCGTGCGCGACGCCGTGGCCGCCGGCGATGTGCCCGGCGCCGTCGTGCTGGTCGGCCGCGGTGATCGCACGCTGTATCTCCGCGCGTTCGGCTCGCGGACGCTCGTCCCGAATCCCGTTCCCATGACCACGGACACGATCTTCGACATCGCGTCGCTGACGAAGCCATTCGGCACTGCCATCGCGGTCATGTCGCTCGTCGAGCGCGGCGCGGTGAAGCTGGACGCGCCGCTCGGACGCTACGTCAAGGAGTTCAAGGGGCGCGCGTTCTCCGAGGTCACGATCCGGCGCATCCTGACTCACAGCGCCGGGCTGCCCGCGATCCCGCCACCGGGGCGCGTCGTCCCGTTTCCCCAGTACGCCAAGACGCTGGCCGCGCTGCGCCTCGACTATCCGCCGGGTACCGGATTTCAGTACAGCGACACCGGCTTCATCCTGCTCGCGGAGGTCGTGCGCCGGGTGACGGGTCAGCGCATTGATCGGTATCTCCAGCGCGCGGTGTTCAGCCCGCTGCGGCTCGCCGACACCAGCTACCATCCCGCTGCCGCCGTTCTCTCGCGGGTGGCGCCCACCGAGTTCCACGACGGTCACATGCTGGTGGGCGAGGTCCACGACCCGCGCGCGCGCGGGCTCGGCGGCGTGGCCGGGCACGCCGGGATGTTCTCGACCGCGGCCGACCTGGCTCGACTGTGCCGCATGCTGCTGAACGGTGGGTCGCTCGGCGAGGCGCGCGTGCTACGCCCGCCCACCGTGCGGACGATGTGGACACGCGCGCCCGATGGCAACGGCACGCGGACGCTCGGCTGGGACATGACGTCGACGTACGCGCGCCCGATGATGCCGTTCTTCCCGGCAGGCTCCGTCGGCCACACCGGCTTCACGGGAACATCGGTGTGGATCGATCCGTCCAGCCAGGTGTACGTGATCCTCCTCACCAACCGCGTGCATCCGAGTGGCGGCAATGCCGCGCGCATTCGTGAGCTCCGCACCCGGGTGACCGCCGCCGTCGGCGCCGCGCTCTTCCGTCCGCTCCTGCCGCTCCCGACCGCGGTGTCCACGGGGGGCGCGACCGCGGCGGCGTCGCGCGCCGGTTCCTCCGCGGGCCAGACCGCCGCGGAGGCTCCCGAGCCCGTGTCGACGCCTGCTGCGGTTCCGACGTCCACACCGCCGACGCCCGCTCCGGCTCCGGCGACTCCGGCCGCCCCGCTTCGCTCGGGCCTCGACGTGCTCGTCGACCAGGACTTCGCGGTGCTCCGTCACCAGGCGGTGGGCGTCGTGACGAACCAGACGGGCATCGACGCACGCGGCCAGCGAGGCATTGACTTGATTGCTGGCGCACGCGACGTTCGGCTTCAGGCGATCTTCTCGCCCGAGCACGGCATCACGGGCCTGGTTGACACCAACGTCGCGCACAGTCGCGACGCGGCGACCGGCGTGCCGATCTGGAGTCTCTATGGCGGTGTGCGGCGCCCGACGGCCGAGATGCTGCGCGGGATCACGGTGCTCGTGTTCGACATGCAGGACGTCGGCGCGCGGTACTACACGTACCTCACGACCCTCGTGTACGTCATGGAGGAGGCGGCCCGGGCGCGGATCCCGGTGGTCGTGCTGGATCGGCCCAACCCGATCACCGGACGCGTCGTCGAGGGACCTCTGACCGATCCCGACCTGGAGTCCTTCACCGCGCCCCACGAGATTCCCGTGCGGACGGGCATGACCATGGGCGAGTTCGCCCGCATGGTCGCGGCCGAGCGACGCATCCCGGTCTCGCTCACCGTCGTCCCGGCGGCGGGCTGGACGCGGGGACGCTGGTACGACGAGACCGGGCTGCCGTGGGTCAATCCGTCCCCGAACATCCGCTCGCTCACCCAGGCGCTGCTCTATTCCGGCATCGGCCTGCTGGAAGCCACGAACCTGTCCGTGGGGCGAGGGACGGACACGCCGTTCGAGGTCGTCGGCGCGCCGTGGATCGACGGCGACGGCCTCGCCGCGGCCCTCAACCGGCGCGGGCTGCCCGGCGTGACGTTCAGCGGCGTGCGCTTCACGCCGACGGCGGACGTCTACGCGAAGATGCCGTGTGGCGGCGTCCGCATGACCGTCACCGATCGCGACGCCATCCGGCCCGTCACGGTGGCGCTGGCGCTCGCCAGCGAGCTACGCGAGCGTCACCGCGCGGAGTTCAAGCCGGAGAGCATCCAGAATCTTCTCGTGAACCGGTCGACGATGTGGGCGTTCTTGAGAGGGGAACCGCTGGCGCGTCTTCTGGCCTGGGCTGACATGGATCGCAGCAGCTTCTTGAATCGCCGCGCGTCGTACCTCATCTACCCCTGATCTCCCTGGGAGGCCACTAGGCCTCCCCGTCCCAAGGAGTCGGAGACGGCGCGGCGGGCCCGCGCCGCACGTCACTACTCTCACGTGGGCGACTGGCGGCGGGAGCGATCCCTCGTCGGAGCGACACGCGTCGCCGCCTCGGCCCTCACGCTCGGGCTCTGGAACACCCTGTTGCGGGCGGCCGGCGGCTTCCGCGTCAGGGCTGACGCTCGATGACCTTCACCTGCGAGGCGGTTTCACGTCTGATGCCATCGCCTCGGCCGGCGGGGACGGTGATCGTGGCGGGATCGCCGTCGCTGACGAAGCGCTCTTGGGGATTGCGATCGAAGTACCGGAGCCAGAACGTCAGGTCGGCCTCGACGGCCTGGATGCGGGGCAGGCGCGTCGGCTCGAACCGACGATCGAACGGGGACATCGCGGGACCGCCGGCGACCATCAGGATCGCGTCGTGGCTGTACGACGTGCCCTTGGCCGAGCCGCGCATCGCCCAGTCGACGCTCTTGGGGTACACGCCGTGCGGCAGCGCGATGGTCCGGATGCGGTAGTCGGGCACGAGGCGCTGGATCCACTGCTGGGCCTCGGCAATCTGCGTCCGTACCGTCGTCTCGTCGTACTTGCCGAGGTTGGCGTGCCACAGCGTGTGGTTGCCGATCTCGTAGCCCTGGCTCACCAGGTACTGGAGCTTCTTGCCCTCGAACTCGGGCTGGTTGAAGAGCCGGTTCGGCTTGCTCGCGCCGGGCAGGACGAAGAAGGTCGCGGCGCGTCCGAAGTCCGGATGCTCCTTGCTGAACTGATCGAGGATCCCGACGGCGGACTTGGCGTCGATCGTCAGACCGCCGTTGGCCTCCACGTAGCGGAACTGGCCGGGCGAGGAGTCGTCGAAGGTGAAGACGACCGGCGTGGTGCCGCGCGGGGTCTTGATCTTCCGGTCGAGAAGGTCGCCGAGGTTCACGGCGCGATAGCCCTTGCTGTACAGCGTCTCGAGGTCGCGGCGGAAGTTGTCCGGGGTGCGCGTCCAGCGGTTCTCCGGGTAGTCGACCTTGTGATATTCGAGGATCATCACGCGGCCGAGCTCGTTCGGGGCGAGCGAGTCGGCGGACACGACGGACGGGATGGCGACGGCGGCGGCGAGGAGGAGCGCGGTGACGGCGCCGCGACCGCGCCTCACTGCATGACCGCCTTGTCCTTGCCGCGGAGCGCCGCCGCGGTGTAGTCGTTGCGGGGGTTCCACAGCATCCAGCCGGCGCCGCCCGCGTCATCCGTGGCCTTGATCTGGGCGCGGACCTCGCTGGGACCGAAGATGCGCTTGTCGAACGCGTAGTCCCGGAAGTCCTGCAGCCAGGGGCGGACGCGCACCTGCGTGCCGGCCGACCGCTTCTTGATCAGGCGCACGCTCTCGTACACGACGTGATAGGGGTTCTGCACGGGATTGCGGTAGCCGGGAATGCCGAGGTGATAGCCCGAGGGGTAGACCATCGGGCAGATGAAGTCGAGGTGGGCGGACAGCTCCTCGACGCGCTGACCGATGTCGGTGTCGTTCTCGTTGAACGCCGTGTACCCGAAGACGTCCGCGCCGACGAAGGCGCCGGTGGGCCCGATCTTCTGACGTGCCCTCCCGAGGAACGCCGCGATGGTCGGCAGCCGCGTCTCCTTGCTGTTGACCTTGGAGTAGCGGGCCGCGGACAGCTTGCCGTCGGTGGGGAAGCGCACGTAGTCGAACTGGACCTCCTCGAAACCCTTGCGCACCGCCTCCTGCGCAATGGCGATGTTGTAGTCCCAGACCTCTTCACGGAAGGGGTCGACCCACGCCAGGTTTTCGCGGTCGATCCACGGCTTGCCCGTGCGGGTGTCGATGATCGCCCAGTCCGGACGGTGGTTGGCCAGCACGTTGTCCTTGAAGGTGACGATGCGGGCGATCGTGTAGACGTGGCGCGCCCGCAGGTCGGCCAGGAAGGCCTCCACGTCCTTGAACGCGGCGGGCCCCTGCGCCCCTGCAGCGAGCGCGAGCGGAACCTCCGTCTTGTACGTGATCCAGCCGCGGTCGCCCTTCACGTCGATGACGACGGCGTTCAGCTCGCTACGATTGACGAGGTCCAGGACGCGCGTCCTGATGCCCTTGTCCAGCACACCGTAGTAGGTCAGGTAGGCGCCCTTCACGACGTGACGACGGAGGACGACCTCGATCGGCCGGGTCGTGGGCGCGATGCTCACCTTCTCGTAGCCCGGCACCTTGACCAGGAGCGGGCGGTCACCCGCCGGCTCGGCGGTGAACGTGCCGTCCTCGCCCGTGCGGATCTCGGTGCCGCTGACGACCACGGCCGCGCCGGCGACGGGCTTGCGCTCGGGATCGAGCACCCGGCCGCTTACCGGCTTCGTCCACGTCGGCCCGCTCGGCGTCGGTGTGAACGACGCGGGCTGGATCGCCGCGCCACCGGGAACCGTCGACGCGGGAGCAGGCGGCGCGGACGGCGGCGACGTCGTGGTCGCCTCGGCGCTCGCGGCGAACGCGACGGGGGCCGCGGCGGGCGACGCCGTCGCTGGCGATGGACGAGGCGCGGCCGTCTTGAAATATCCGGCGACGGTGACGAGGCCCAGGACGAGAACGGTGGAGCCGGCGAGGAGAACCTTACGTGTCGTCATGTGTGATTTCGACGATACGAGGTGAGTTGCAAGGCGACCAAGAAATTTGTTGCATACGTCACTGGAACAACGGCTGTCGCGTGTGCGCGGTTTCGCGACCCGCGTAGAATGCGCGAATGAACTTCGCCTGCTCGGCGGCACGCTCGCGCGTCCTCCACGTCGACGGCCTCGACCTCCATGCGCTGGAGTGGGGCGAGCGCGGGCGGCCCGCGCTCTGCCTGCTTCACGGCGGCGCCGCGCACGCCCACTGGTTCGATCGCGTGGCGTCGGACTTCGCCGACCGGTTCCACGTCATCGCGCTGGACCAGCGCGGCCACGGCGAGAGCCAGTGGGCGTCACCGCCGGCGTACGCCACGGAGCACTTCGCACGGGACCTCCACGGAGTGATGGACGCGATGGGGTGGTCGACGATGGCCGTTGCCGGTCACTCCATGGGCGGGCACAACGCCATGTCGTTCTCCGCGTGGCATCCCGAGCGGGTGTCGGCGCTGGCCATCCTCGATGCGCGGCCGGCGATCCCTCCCGAGCGGCTCACCACCATGCACGATCGAGGCAGACGACCGCCCCGTCACCATGCCACCGAGGACCTCGCCGTGCGCTCGTTCCGGCTCCTGCCCAAGGAGACGAACGCCCCGCGCGAGCTCCTGGAGCACGTCGGCCGGAAAGGGCTGGTCAAGCGCGAGGCGGGCTGGGTCTACCGCTTCGATCCGGCCTGCTACAGCCGGCGCGAGCCGCACGACGCCTGGCCGCTGCTCCCCCGCATCACGGCGCCCACCCTCGTGGTGCGCGCCGAGCTGAACCCCATCCTGACTGCCGAGATGGCCGACCGGATGGTGAAGCTCATTCCCGACTCGTCGCTCGCGATCGTCCCGGCCGCGTACCACCACCTGACGCTGGACGCCCCGGAGGCGTTCAACGCCGAGCTCGCGCGGTTCCTGAAGAGCGCGATCGGCATCTGACCCGATCGTCGAGGGCGCTCGGCGGCGGAGGGCCCGGCTTCGAGGCGGCGCCCTGCCACACGCTCGGCTGATGCGATCCGCTACACGGTCGCGACGTGGAGGGCGACGGTTCCGAGGCCGAACGTCCGGTAGCGGACGTCACGCAGCCCGAGTCGGCGCATCATCCCCGTCAGCTCGCTCGCGGTAACGAAGCGATCGACGGACTGGGGCAGGTACGTGTAGGCGGCTCGATCCCGGGCCACCAGCGCGCCGACGAGGGGTACCACCCGGTGGAAGTACGTCCCGAACACGGACGACCAGACCGGCGTGGTGAGGCGTGTGATGTCGAGCGTCACGACGAGGCCGCCCCGCATGGTCACCCTCCGCATCTCCGCGAGCCCGCGCTCCAGGTCCTCGAGGTTGCGCAGGAGATAGGCCGACGTGACGCAGGCGAAGACGGCGTCACGGAAGGGCAGGCGCAGCGCGTCGGCGACGACGAGGCCGACCCCCGTCACGCCGCTTGCGGCGACCTTGCGCTGGCCTTCGGCCAGCATCCCGTCGGCGAAGTCGGCGCCCACGACGTAGCGGTGTCCGCCCACGCCACGCACCGCGATGGCCAGATCGCACGTCCCGGTCGCGAGGTCGAGCACCGGCCCCGGCGGCCCGCCCACCGAGGCGCGAGCGGTGGCGTCGCGCCACGCGCGATGGCGACCGCCCGTCATGACGGCATTCATGACGTCGTAGCGGCCCGCGATCCGCGTGAACATCGCGCGCACGGCGTCGGGATTCGGCGTCATGCCGTGCGGCGGATGCCGACGATCGGAGGCGACGTCAGCGCCAGAGGCCGGCCACGACCGCGACGAGCACGAGCACGGCGATGTAGCCGTTCACGTTGAAGAACGCCATGTCGAGGCGCGACAGGTCGCGCGGGCTGACGAGCGAGTGCTCGTAGACGAACAGCGCGCACACCGCGAGCCAGCCGAGCCAGTACAGCAACCCGAGTCCCGCGATGACGCCGAGCGCGGCGAGCGCCGCGGCTGTCAACACATGGTTCAGCCGCGCCGCGGCGAGCGCGGTCGGCACGCCGAAGCGCGCGGGCACGGAGTGGAGCCCGTGCGCCCGGTCGAAGGCGACGTCCTGGCAGGCGTAGATCAGGTCGAACCCGGCGATCCATACCGTGAGGGCGAACCACAGGATGAGCGGCGGCGCGTCGAGATGCGGTCGGACGGCGAGCCAGCCGCCCGCCGCTGCGATGCCGTCGGTGAAGCCGAGGATCCAGTGCGACGCCCACGTGAAGCGCTTCGTGTAGGAGTAGCCCACGAGGCAGACCAGTGCGAGCGGGGCGAGCGCGAAGCAGAGCGGATTCAGCATCCACGCCGCGACGAACATCAGCACGGCGCCCGCGATGGCCAGCGCGCGGAGATCGACGACGCGCAGCAGCCCGCGCGGCAAGTGCCGGCCCGCCGTGCGCGGATTCTCGGCATCGATGATCCGGTCGATGACACGATTCGAGGCCATGGCGCACGTCCGCGCGCCCACCATCGCGGCCGTGACCCAGCCCACGATCCACCACCCCGGCCAGCCGCCCGCGGCGAGGATCATGGCGATGAACGCGAACGGCAGCGCGAAGACCGTGTGCTCGAACTTGATGGCGTCGAGCACGTGGCGCGCGGACGTCAGAGCCCGTACTCCTTCCAGCGACGCGTGACGCGCGCGCGGATCTCGTCGGTCATGCGGATCTCGCGCGGCCACGCCTGCGCCACCTCGTCGAGCGGGCCCTTCTCGGTGGCGTCGATGCCGAGCTTGCCGCCGAAGCGATGGCGGAGGGCGGCGTGGTCGAGATCGTCCATCGGGCCGTCGACGATGACGAGATCGCGGCGCGGATCGATGTTGCCGGTCGCGCGCCAGGCGACCTCCGAGAGGTCGTGGACGTTCACGTGCTCGCTCACGACGACGATCGTCTTGGTCAGCATCATCAATCCCATGCCCCACAGCGCGCTCATCACCTTGCGCGCCTGGCCGGGGTAGCGCTTGCGGATCGCGACGATCACCAGGTTGTGGAACACGCCCTCGGCCGGCATGTTCATGTCCACGACCTCGGGCAGCATCATCCGGATGATCGGCAGGAAGA
>JBKPPN010000274.1:0-9717 GCA_046733575.1 Candidatus Methylomirabilota bacterium
GACCTCGCCCGCGCGCGAGGGGTCGGCGCGAAGGACCCGCTGCGCGGCCACGATGGCCTGCACGGCGGCGCCGACGTCGTCCGGCGCGCGCGTGATCGCGGCGTCCGTGGTGATGAGAGCGGCGAACGTGTAGCTCTTCGCCGCGGACGGCGCGTGGCCGCGCCGCACGTCCACGACGACGGTGCCGACCCCCGAGCGCACCGCCGTCTCGCTGCCGAGCGCATTGGCCCAGAAGCCGTCGATGGCGCCCGTGCGCAGCGCGTCCGCCGCCATCACGCCGAACGACGTGCCGGGCGCTTCCGTGCCGGGGACGCGCATGATGGTGACGCGGTCGCGGCCGACGTCGACACCGCCGTCCACGAGCAGGCGTCGGAGCGCGGCATCGGGACCGGGCGCGGCCCCGATGCGCAGGCCCTTCACCGCGCCCACGTCGCCGGTCGTGACGCGGAGATCGCTGCGCAGCACCAGCAGCCACGGCGTGCCCTGCGCCACCGCGACCACCAGCTTCGCGCCCTTCCACCGCGGGAATGCCGTGAGCGCCGTGTGCGCGCCCGTCACGACGAAGTCGACGGCGCCGTCGCGCAGCGCCGCGATCGCCGCCGTGGCGGGCGTGAGCAGCTCGACGTGCGCGTCGATGCCTTCCCGTGCGTAGAGGCCCAGCTCCTCCGCGGCCAGCGCGGGGAAGTACGAGTTCGTGACGAGGTCCGGGACGGCGACGCGGAGGCGCGCGCGCGTCACCAGGGCGACTTCTCGCCCGGCGGCAGCGGCACCTCCGCCACGTTGAGGACCATCGAGACGAGCGTGTAGTACCCGATGACGCCGATCAGGTCCATGACCCCGTGCTCGCCGAAGCGCGCCACCGCGCGCTGGAAGAGCGCGTCGTTCACGACGTGGTCGCGCTGGATCGCCGTGGCGAACTCGTAGACGAGCTCCTCGTCGGGCTCCATGCCCTTCGGGCGCTCGTTGCGCGCGATGGCGTCGGCGATCGACTCCGACAGGCCGGCCTTGAGGCCGAGGATGCGGTGAGCGTAGAACTCGAACCTCGCGCCCCACGTCCGGCCCGTCACCAGGATCGCGAGCTCGTTCAGCTTGGCGGGAATCGACGTGCGGAAGCGCACGTACTCGCCCACGCGCTGGACCTTGTCCATCAGGTCGGGGCTGCGGAGGAGGGCGTTGAAGGGACCGCGGGCGCCGCCGCGCGGGCCGGCCACCAGCGCGTCGTACGCCTGGCGCTGCGCCTCGGTCATCTTCTCCCGCGGGATGGCGGGGAAACGGCTGGACGGATCGCTCTGCGCGTTGTTCACGGACGCCTCCTGTCGCTCATGGGATCGCTTCGCTCACTCGATGGCCGCGAGCTGCGCGGGATCCAGCTCGAGCCACACGTCCTCGTCGACCTCGAACACCTCGTGCGGTCGCGCCGTCACCCGCAGCTCCAGCGCGCTCGCGCGCGCGCGCACCACGTAGTCCCAGTACTCGCCGAGATAGGCCCGTCGCACGATCCGGCCCGCGATGACGGCAGCGTCGCCCGACGTCGGCGCGGCGCGACGGAGCTGCAGGCTCTGCGGCCGCAGCGAGAAGGTCAGGCGTCCCTTCAGCTCTCCGCCGCCGGAGAGCCGACGCCGGGGCAGGGTGAAGCCGTCGAACACCACGTCGTCAGCGCGGACCTCGGCGTCCAGGAAGTTGGTGCGGCCGATGAAGCCGGCCACGAAGCGCGTGCGCGGCCGCGCGTACAGCGCGCGCGGCGCGTCGACCTGCTCGATGTGTCCCGCGTTCATCACCGCGATCCGATCCGACGTCACCATGGCCTCGGCCTGGTCGTGCGTCACGTAGACCGTGGTGACGCGGAACTCGTCGTGGAGCCGACGGATCTCGTAGCGCATCTCCTCGCGCAGGTTCGCGTCGAGGTTCGAGAGCGGCTCGTCGAGCAGGAGCACGCTGGGCTGGACGACGATGGCGCGTGCGAGCGCCACCCGCTGCTGCTGGCCGCCCGATAGCTCGGCGGGGTAGCGACCGGCGAGATCGCCCAGCCGCACGACGTCGAGGATGCGCGTCACCCGCGTGCGCACCTCGTCGCGCCCGGCGCGACGCACCTCGAGCCCGAAGGCGACGTTCTCGGCCACCGTCATGTTGGGCCAGATGGCGTAGCTCTGGAAGATCATCGACATGCCGCGCTTCTCGGGCGGCAGCGTGGCCGTCGGCGACGAGATCACGCGTCCATCCATCTCGATCGTCCCCGCGCTCGGGGGCAGGAAGCCCGCGATCATCCGCAGCGTGGTCGTCTTGCCGCAGCCCGACGGACCGAGCAGCGAGACGAACTCCCCCGGGGTCAGCGTGAGGCTGCAGTCCTCCACCGCCACGACGGGACCGAAGCGGCGCGTGACCCCGGCGAGGACGAGCTTGCTCACGCCGAGCTGCGCCGGAGCATGAAGTCGCGACCCACGAGGCGGAAGCCGGCCAGCACCAGCGCGACGGTGCCCACCACGAGGACGAGACCGATCGAGGAGAGGATCTCGAAGTTGCCCTCGTCGCTCTTGTCGAACAGGAGCACCGACAGCACCTGCGTGCCCGTCGTGTAGAGGAAGATCGCCGAGCTCAGCTCGCGCGTGGCGGGAATGAAGACGAGGATGAACGCGCCGGCCAGCCCGCGCTTGAGGAGCGGCGTCACCACGCGGCGCATGGCGAGCATCCGGCTGCCGCCCAGGATGCGGACGGCTTCCTCGAGCTCGGGATTGATGGCGCGGATGGCGGCGTCGCTGTTGGCGTACGCGATGGGGAGGAAGCGCGTGGTGAAGGCGAGGATCAGGATCCACGCCGTCCCGTAGAGGACGAGGGGCGGCGTCGTGTAGGCGGCGTAGAAGCCGATGGCGAGCACGATGCCGGGAATCACGAACGGCGCCATCGCGACGTAGGACAGCGCGTCGGCGAACGGCACCAGTCGTCGCTGGACGATGTACGCGATGGCCACGGCGAGGACGAGCGCGAGGGCGGCCGACACGCCGCCGTAGACGAACGTGTGCCACGTGGCGTCGCGCGTGAGCGGCTGATCGACGAGGACGAAGCGCAGGTTCTTCAACGTCAGGTTGTCGAGGGCGAACCCCCGTCCCCACGCCTTCGCGAAGGCCGCCTGCACGACCACCAGCATGGGCAGGAAGAACGAGAGGCCGGTGACGAGGAGACAGTACGCCAGCGCGACCCAGCGCCACGAGCCGAGCGCGACGAGCCGTCGCTCGCCGCCCTTGCCCGTCAAGGCCACGTAGCCCTTGCCCGCGATGATGCGGCGCTGCAGCCAGAACAGCAGCACGGTGATGGCCAGCAGCGGCATGGAATACGCCGCGGCGACCTCGACCTTCGGGGGGAACTCGAAGAACTGCCACAGCGTCGTGGTGATGACCTGGAAGCGCGCGGGGAGCGCGATCAGCGCGGGCACGCCGAAGAGCGCGATGGCCTCCAGGAACGCGACGATGATGGCGGCCAGGATGGCGGGCAGCGTGAGGGGCAGCGTGATCTTCAGCGTGCGGCGCAGCACGCCGGCCCCGAGCGTGCTGGCCGCGTCCTCCATCTCGGACGAGATGAGGTCCAGGGCCGAGCGCGTGAACACGAACATGTAGGGGAACGACGAGGCGGCGATGACGACCACGAGGCCGGTCATGGAGTACACGTTGAACGGTCCCGCCGCGGCGCCCGTCAACGCCATGTAGGCGCGGTTCAGCCAGCCGGCGTTCGGTCCCGCGAGCAGGATCCATCCCACCGCGGCCAGATAGTTGGGGACGATGAACGTGCCGAGGATCGCCGCCCACACCAGGCCCTTGCCCGGCATGTCCGTGCGCGAGACGGCCCACGCCATCGGCACGCCGAACACCACGCACAGCGCCGCCACCGACGCGCCGAGGACCAGCGAGTTGCCGAGCGCCTCGATGTAGCGCCAGCGGCTGTACGCGGTGAGGTAGTTGGCGAGCGTCAGGCCGTGCCCCGACGGGTCCTGCACGCTGACCCAGAACAGGCGCGCGAGCGGATTCACGACCAGCACCACCAGGACGGCCGCGAGAAGCAGCCAGACGATGCTCGAGCGGTCGACCCGCGGCACGCGCGCGGTCACACCCCGAACGTGTCGCGGAACTGCTCGATCACCTCCGGCACGCCCTTGAGGATCTCGTCGTAGGTCGGGCGGATGGTCTTGATCTGGTTCAGCGGCTTGCCCCCCGTGCCGGGCTTGACGAACTTGTTCACGGGATCCTGCGACTGCTTCACCATGATCTCGCCGCACTCACGGCTCAGCAGATACTCGATGAGCAGCTTGCCCGCGCTGGGGGCCGGCGCGTTCTTCACGATGCCGGAGGGCGCGATCATGAGCAGCGTGCCGTCCTCGGGATAGACGACGGCGAGCGGGTTGCCCTTCTCCTTCGATTCGAGCGTGGTCGCCGACGGCCCCGCCGCCACCGCGCTCTCCTTCGCGTTCAGCATGGTCACGGTGTCGTTGATCGAGCGGCCGATGCGGGGCTTGTTGAGCTCGAGCTTCTTGAAGTAGTCCCAGCCGTAGAGCTTGCGCATGAGCACCACCCAGGTGCCGACGTAGCCGCTGAAGCCGGGATGGCCGATCGACACCTTGCCCTTCCACTTCGGATCGAGCAGATCCGTCCACTTCTTCGGCGCGTCCTTCTCCGCGACCATCGTCGTGTTGTAGGTGATGACGACCATGCCCGCTGACGTGACGACGTAGGCGAAGTCGGGATCGTTGTAGGGCAGGAAGGCGTCGGCCAGCTCGGTCACCAGCTTGGGCTTGTAGGGCTGGAGCCAGCCGTCCTTCTTCATGCGGCCGTAGTGGCCGATGTCGGTGGAGCTGATGACCGAGGCCTGGGCCAGCCCGGCCTTGAGATCCTGGGCCAGACGCTGGTAGGCGACCTGCGCCGTCGTCCGGACGTAGTTGCACTTCACGCCGGGATACTTCTTCTCGAAGCCGTTGCACACCGCGGCGGCCGTCTCGGAGTTGTAGTGCGCGGTGTACCAGGTGAGCTGCCCTTCCTTCCTGGCCGCCTCGTACAGCTGCGCCTCGCCGTCGAAGGCGAGCGCGGGCGTGGCGAGCACGAGCACGGCCACGAGCAGGATCGCGATCATCTCAGCCGTCCTTTTCCCGCGACCGCCCCGCGGGCGCCGAGCGCCATCAGCGTGCCGGCGCGACGACCACGCCGTCCTTGAGGAGTCGCGCGATCTCGTCCTCGTCGAAGCCCGCCTCGCGCAGGATCGCGACGGTGTGCTCGCCGAGCTCGGGCGCCGAGCGGGCCGGCGTCTTCGGCTGGCCCTCGATGGCGAACGGCGTCGACACGGTGAGCGCGCCGGCGACGTCCCCGTCGGCGAACGGGACGAGCGCGCCGATGTCTCGCATCTGGCGATCGCGGGGAATGTCGTCGAGCGTGCCGACCACGCCGAAGATGATGCCGGCGGCGTCCAGGATGCGGCGCCACTCCGCGAGCTCCTTGCCGGCGAAGACGCCGTCGAGCCGCGCGGTCAGCGCAGAGGCGTGGGCACGGCGACTCGCCGTCGTGGCGAAGCGCGCATCCGAGACGAGATCGTCCGCGCCGAGCGCGGCCACCAGGCGCGGCCAGTCGCGGTCCTCGGAGAGCAGGGCCAGCATGATCCAGCGATCGTCCCGACAGCGAAAGGTGTTGGTGAGCGCGTTGGCCGCGTTCTCGCGCGCGGGGCGGAGCGGGAAGCGCGCGCCGAGCAGCATGGCCTGCACGCACGTGGCATTCATCCAGAGTCCGTTGGCGAGGAGCGACGTCGAGACCATCGTGCCGACGCCGGTCCGCTCGCGCTGGTACAGCGCGGCCATGATCGCGCCGAAGAGGGCCATCCCGGTGGGATGATCGCCCATGCCCGGCGCGGTGCGCGCGGGCGGCACGTCGGGCGAGGGGCGGACGAAGTCCATGAGGCCGCTGCGCGCCCACAGCGCGGTGACGTCGAAGCCCGGCTTGTCGGCCTCCGCGCCGATCTCGCCGTAGCCGGTGAGCGAGGCGTAGATCAGTCGCGTGTTGAGGGGCTGCAGGTCCTCCCAGCGGACGCCGAGGCGCGCGCGCGAGCCGGGGACGGCGTTGGTGATGAAGACGTCGACGTCGCGCACGAGGCGGTGCAGCACCGCGCGTCCGTCGTCGCGTCGCAGGTCGAGGGCGAGGCCGCGCTTGTTCCGATTGTCGACGATCCAGGGAAAGTTGTGCTCGCAGGGCGGATAGCCCGGTTGGTGGACGAGGGCGCGGATGCCATCGCCCTCGGGCGGCTCGATCTTCACGACGTCGGCGCCGAGATCGGCCATCATGGTCGCGGCGCACGGGCCGGCGATGAAGCTGGCCGCGTCGAGGACCTTGATGCCGTCGAGCAGTCCCGTATCCGCCTCCCGCGCGCAATCTATCACGCCCTTTACGAGCGGGGCTCCGCGGGTGTCTCATGGCACACGCGCGGACGACGGCCGTCCGTCGAACCAGGAGGACGCCCATGGAGCTCGTGATCGGGACCAGCGACGGACTGTTTCTCTCGGACGCCCGTGGACAGACGCGAGCGGTGAAGGCGCTCGAGGGACGCTTCGTGCGTCACGTCTCGCGCATCGACGGCGAGCTGTTCGCGGGCACGAGCGCCGGCCTCTTCCGCTCGCGCGACCGTGGTGCGACGTGGCAGCACGGCGGGCTCGCCGACCATGTCGTGTGGGACGTGGCGCTGGCGCCGGACGATCGGTCCACGCTGTTCGCGACGACGCAGCCCGCGTCGGTCTTCCAGAGTCGTGATGGCGGCCGCACCTGGCGTGACGTCGAGCGCTTCCGCGCCGTGCCCGGCGCCGACACGTGGTGGGTGCCGTTCACCCCGCCGGAGCCCGGGTGCGCGCGCAGCATCGCCATCGATCCCGCCGATCCCGCGCGCTGGTTCGTCGGCGTCGAGGTGGGCGGTCTCGTGCGGACCGAGGACGCGGGCGAGAGCTGGACGGTGGAACTGCCGGGCTGCGTCCCCGACGTCCCGGTGAATCCCGACATCCACACGGTCGCGCTCCATCCCGCGACGGGCGAGCTGTTCGTCACGACCGGCTACGGGCGCATCGACCTGAGCGAGCCACGCGAGAAGCGCAGCGCGGGCGTGTTCGCCTCCGACGACGGGGGCAAGAGCTGGCGCTACATGTGGGCCGGCGTGCAGCCGCGCTACGTGCGCCCGATGGTGATCGATGCGCGCCCGCCCCACGCCATCACCGTTGGCGCGTCGCCCCTCACGTCGTCGAGCTCGAAGGATCCCGGCGGCGCGCAGGCGATGCTCTATCGCAGCGACGACGGCGGCACGACGTGGCGCTCGCTCGGTGACGCCGCGCACAACCCCGGCGCGGGCAACTTCCTGGCGATCACGGTCGATCCCGACGTGACGGGCGGCGTGCTCGTCGGCACGGATCCGGGCGAGGTCTGGCGCGTCACGCCGTCCGCGGAGTGGACGCTCGTGGTGAGCGGTCTACCGGAGGTCCACGCGATCGCGGTGAGGTAGCGCGCTCCACGGAACTAGGCGCGGGACGCGCGCGAGGCGTGCCCCGGTGCGTGGCCGAGCCGGCGCTGGACGGGAAAGAGGCGCACGTCCCATCGCTGGGTGATCACCCCCCACAGGCCCTGGGGATAGCGCAGCATCGCGAGCACGGCGAGGGTGCCGAGCAGGATCATGAACCAGCTCCCGTAGTCCGCGAGCAGCTCGCGCAGCACGAAGAACAGAATCGTCCCCACGATCGGACCCTCCAGCGTGCCGATGCCCCCGATGACGACGATGAAGATCGTGTAGCCGGTCCAGTTGATCGAGAACGCGGCGTCCGGCGAGATCCGAAGGAGGTTGAGGTAGATCACGGCGCCGGTGGCGCCGGTGCCGAGGGCCGCGAACAGGTACACGACGAGCTTCGTGCGGTACACGTCGACGCCCAGGCTCTCCGATGCCGGCTCGCTGTCGCGTACGGCCATGAGCGCCAGTCCCCGGCGCGAGCGCAGGTACAGGTACACGGCACCGATGGCGGCCACCGCGACGACGACGGCGATCACGTACGTCGCGAGCTCGCGCGTCTCGCGCGGCAGCGGGAACACCGCCTTCAGCGTGCGTCCGGTGCCGCGCCCGAGCACGGTCGTGTTCGCGACGAGCAGCCGGTAGACCTCGGCCACGGCCCAGGTGCCGACGGTGAAGTAGGCCCCTCGGAAGCGGAACACCAGGACCGCGGTGGGCAGCGCGAGGGCGGCCGCCACGAGTCCCGCCAGCGGGACGGACAGGAACACGTCGACGCCGAGGTCGTCGGCCAGGACCACGAGCGCGTAGCCGCCCAGGCCGACGTAGGCCTGCTGACCGATCGAGGCGAGGCCCGCGTAGCCCGCGAGCAGGTTCCACATCTGAGCCAGGACGAGCAACGTGATGAACTCGATGACGATGCGCATGAGCCCGGCGTCGCGCGTCCACGCCACCGCCACCAGCGCCGCCGTCACGACGACCGCCACGACGACGCGGAGGCGGCTCGTCATCCGTCGACCCGTCGCGACCGCGCGAAGAGTCCCGCCGGCCGCAGGAGCAGCACGGCCAGAAACACGAGGTGGCCGGTGAGGATCCCCCAGCCCGGCGCGATGCGCGCGCCGATCGTCTGGGCCACGCCGAGGATCATCCCCCCCACGAGCGTGCCCCACAGCGAGCCGAGGCCGCCGATGATCACGGCCTCGAACGCGAAGAGCAGCCGGTCGGGTCCGCTGCTGAAGGTGAACGTCGTGCGCGCGCCGAGAAAGATGCCGGCGATCGCGACGATGGCGAGCGAGAGGGCCATGGCCAGCGCGTACAGTCGGCCGTTGTCGATGCCCATCAGCGCCGCCGTCGCGCCGTCGTCGGAGGCGGCGCGAAACGCGCGGCCGATCGACGAGCCGCGGATCACGAGGTGCAGCGCGACGAGGAGGAGCACGGCCACCGCGAACGTGAGAAGCGGGAACCACCCCACGGCGAGGCCGCCGGGAAGCGCGAGGCTCGCGGTGTCGATGGGACCGGGGTCGAGACGCCGCGAGTCCGCCGAGAACGTCTCGAGCAGGCCGTTCTGGATGACCATCGACAGGCCGAACGTCACGAGCACCGCGGGTAGCACGCCGCGGCCCAGCAGCCGGTTCAGCAGGAGAGTCTGCAGCGCGTAGCCCGCGACCGCCATCACCGGCACGACGACGACGAGGGCCAGCAGCGGGTTGAGCTCGAGCGCCTGCACCGCGACAACCGCGATGAACGCGGCCAGGATGCTGAAGTCGCCGTGGGCGAGGTTCACCAGACCCATGACGCCGAAGATCAGCGAGAGCCCGGTGGCGAAGAGCGCGTAGAGTCCGCCGAGCAAGATGCCCTGCACGATGGCGTCGAGCCAGACCACGCCGGTCAGATTCCGAAGTAGGCGGCGGAGATCTGCTCGCGCGTGAGCGTGGCGGGTGTGCCGTCGAGCGCCACCGTGCCCTTGCGCAGGCAGTACACGCGCTCCGCGGCGGCGAGGACCTGGGTCACGTCCTGCTCCACGACGAGCAGCGTCGTGCCCGCGTCCTTCACGGTCTGCAGCGCACGGTAGAGGCTCTTGACGACGAGCGGGGCGAGGCCGAGCGAGATCTCGTCCACGAGCAGCAGCCGGGGATTGGCCATGAGCCCGCGGCCGACGGCGAGCATCTGCTGCTCCCCGCCGGACAGGTTCGTGCCCGGCTGGTCGCGACGGCGGGC
>JBKPPN010000275.1:0-4449 GCA_046733575.1 Candidatus Methylomirabilota bacterium
GCGATCAGGTGGCTCGCGCGGGCCCGGGCGAGGACGGCGGCGGCGTCCGTGTCGGCGCCGTAGAGCACGATCTCGCCGGGAGCGTCGAGGGTCTTCTGGCACGCGGCCACGAGCGGCACGTTGACGGCGTCGGTGACGTACAGCACGTCGACGCCGCGGCGTGCGAGGGCGGCGCCGAGCGCGACGGCGCCGGGCGGGCCGTCGGTCTCCGGGATCCCGTTGCCGAGCGTGAAGCCGGTGGTGATGAGCGCGCGACGCGCGCGCGTCAGTGCGCGGGCCGCGCGCTGGGCCGCGCCGGGGACGAAGAAGCGCGCGATGCCGCGGCGACTGAGATCGAGCGACAGGACGTGATCGATGGGATCGAGGTCGCGCACCCGAGGACGCTACCACACGTCATCGGATCAGCGGCTCTCGTAGAGGAGAACCTGGAACGGCAGCAGGGGCCGCCCCTTCCCCGAACCTCCGAAGCGCGCTTCCGCGCTGTCGATGATCACGCGCCACTCCGGCGACATCGGCGGCGCGGGGCGCGGCAGGTTGGTGAGGTTCGCGTGGAGCGTGATGCGCGCGCCGTCGCGCCCCGAGCGCGTGACGGTCAGGATCTGGTCGTGTTCGTCCGTGGTCACCTCGGTGACCGGCTTGCCGAGGGCGCCCAGCGCGGGATGGGCGCGGCGCACGCTGAGCCAGTGCTTGTAGTAGTCGCGGAGCTCGCGGTGCCTGGGAGCGTTTGCGAGCGGATGGTTCAGCCGCGAGCGCACGAAGGTGCCGGGGTCGCCGGGATCCGGGATGGCGCCCTGCCAGGCGAAGCGCGTGAACTCCGCCGTGCGTCCGCTTCGCACCGCCTCGACCAGCTGCGGATCGCGGAACGAGGTGAAGAACTGGAACGGCGCGGTCTCCGCGTACTCCTCGCCCATGAAGATCAGCGGCAGCGCCGGCGCCACGAACATCAGCCCCGCGGCCAGCTTCAAGGCGTCGAACGTCACGACCGCGCCCAGGCGATCGCCTTGCGCGCGATTGCCGACCTGGTCGTGGTTCTGGATGCAGACGACGAAGTGCTCGCCCTCGAGGTCCGCGCTCGGCGTGCCGCGCGGCCGGCCGAAGTATTCCGAGTGCTCCCCCTGGAAGGCGAAGCCCTCCGCGATGGCGCGCCGGAGCGGCGGCACGCCGCCGAAGTCGGCGTAGTAGCCGCCACGCTCCTTGGTGAGCACGGTGTGGAGGGCGTGGTGGAAGTCGTCCGACCACACCGCGTCGAGGCCGAGCCCGCCCTCGGCCGGCGGGAGCACGATGGCCCGGTCGTTGTCGTGCGACTCCGCCATGACGTGGACCGGCTTGCCGAGCGCGCGGCCCTCTGCGCGCGCCGCCTCGGAGAGCTCGGTCAGGACGTGCACGGGGCTCGTATCGAAGATCGAGTGGATGGCGTCCAGACGCAGTCCATCCACGTGGAACTCGCGCACCCACGCCCGCGCATTGTCGACGAAGAAGCGCCGCACCTCGGCGCCGTCGGCGCCGTCGAAGTTGACCGCGCTGCCCCACGGGGTCTTGTAGCGGTCCGTGAAGTACGGCCCGTACTCGGCGAGGTAGTTGCCCTCCGGCCCGAGATGGTTGTAGACGACGTCCAGCACGACGGAGAGTCCCGCGGTGTGACAGGCGTCGACCAGGCGCCGCAGCCCGCGCGGCCCTCCGTACGTCGACTGCGGCGCGAAGAGGTACACGCCGTCGTAGCCCCAGTTCCGCGAGCCCGGGAACTCGGCCACCGGCATCAGCTCCACCGCGGTCACGCCGAGGTCCACGAGCGCGGGAAGATGCGGGATGATGGCCTCGAAGTTGCCTGCCGTGGTGAACGTCCCGACATGCAGCTCGTAGAAGACGAGATCACGCAGCGCATGCCCGGTGAAGCCTGCGTCCGTCCACACGAAGCGGCTCGGGTCGACCACCACCGAGGGCCCGTGCACGCCCTCGGGCTGCCAGCGCGAGCGCGGATCGGGGCGGTAGCGCTCGCCGTCGAGGCGGAACTGGTAGCGCGTGCCGTCGGTGAGATCGGGGACGCCAGCGCTCCACACGTCGCCCTCGGCGTGGCTCATCGCCATCGGGGCGCGGCCGTCCAACACGAGCTCGACGCCGCGAGCGCGCGGCGCCCACACGCGAAAGTCCACGCCACCGTCACGAAGGCTTGCGCCGAGCGGGTTCATACGGTCCAATGAGCGCGGTCACCCTGTTGCGGCTCGACCACCAGGCTCCGATGCTCCTTGTCCGATCCGTGCAGACGAAAGGTACGCGCTGATGGCCGCTTCGTGCTTCTCACTGGTCCTCCACACCCATCTTCCGATGGTGGTCAACCACGGGCGATGGCCGCATGGCTCGGACTGGCTGAACGAGGCCGTCTTCGAATGCTACCTTCCCCTCCTCGAGACCGTGCAGGGCCTGGTCAACGACGGCATCTCTCCGAAGTGGACGATCAACATCTCGCCGATTCTCGCCGAGCAACTCGCCTCGCCGGAGTGCCAGAAGGAGCTCGCGTTCTACTACGAGAACGTGCGTCGCGCGGCCATCGAGGGTCGCGACCACTTCATCAAGCACGGCGAGCGCGCCATCGTGCCGCTGACGTACTTCTGGGAAGAGTTCTACGAGCGGATGTGGGAGCTCCACCGGCGCATCGGGGGCGACATCCCGGGGGCGTTCGCCGAGCTCGGCCGTCAGGGCCATGTGGAGGTCATCACGTGCGCGGCCACGCACGGCTACCTGCCGCTCCTCTCGCGCGACGAGTCGATCCATCTTCAGCTCCGCACGGCCGTCGAGACGCACAAGCACCACTTCGGCGAAGCGCCGCGCGGCATCTGGCTGCCGGAGTGCGCGTACCGGCCGCGCTACGAGTGGACGCCGCCCACCGGTCACGAGCGGGGCAAGATCCGCCGCGTGCGCCCGGGCCTCGAGGAGATGCTCGCCCTCTACAACCTCCAGTACTTCGTGGCCGATTCCCACCTCATCGCGTCGTCCGATCCCGTCTTCCTCTATCGCGACTACGTGCCGATGCGGGGCGAGATCCCCGCGGCGTCGGCCGACGTCCCGCGGAGCAAGCCGCGCTCGCCTTACGCCACGTACCGTGTGGCGTCGCGCGGCGGCACCGGCTCCGCCGTCGCGTTCTTTCGCGATCCCAAGACCACGCTCCAGGTGTGGAGCCGCGAGCACGGCTATCCCGGCGACTTCGCCTATCTGGAGTTCCACAAGCGCCATCACCCCGGCGGTCTGCGGTTCTGGCGCATCACCGACGCCTCGGCCGACCTCGGCAGCAAGGTGCCGTACGATCCGCAGCTCGCCGACGCCGCGACGCGACGCCACGCGGCGCACTTCACCGCCCTGGTGCAGGAGACGCTCGCCGGCACGGGCAGTCGCGGCGGTGTGGTGTGCTCGCCCTACGACGCGGAGCTGTTCGGTCACTGGTGGTTCGAGGGACCGCGCTGGCTCGACCAGGTGGCGCGCAACCTCCACGCGGCCGGCATCCCGTCGTTGACGCTGCGCGAGGCGCTCGAGGTCTGCCCCCCGCGCGCAACCGTCGCGCTGCCCGAAGGATCGTGGGGCGAGGGGGGCGACCATCGCGTGTGGCTCAATCCCGACACGGAGTGGACGTGGGACCGTCTCTACAGCGCGGAGACGGAGTGGGTCGACCTGCTCGGCCGCAGCAGCGACCGGAGCTCGGCCGACCGGCGTCGTGTCGTCACGCAGGCCACGCGCGAGCTCTTGCTCCTGCAGGCCTCCGACTGGCAGTTCCTGATCACGACCTGGGCCGCCCGCGACTACGCGGAGCGGCGGGTCGCCGAGCACTACGCGGAATTCAAGCGGCTCGGAGAGCTGGCGCGTCGCATCGAGGGGGAGTCGCTCAGCTTCGAGGACGCCGACACCGTGCGGCGCCTGGAGCGCGAGGACTTCTGCTTCCCCGATCTCGACCCCGCCTGGGCGCACGGACCGGCCACCACGAGCTGACGGCATGCCGCGACGCTTGCGGACGCTGACGATGATCATGGCCGGGGGCAAGGGAGAGCGACTGCATCCCCTCACGCGCGAGCGGTCCAAGCCCGCCGTGCCGTTCGGACGCAATCGCCTCATCGACTTCGCGCTCTCGAACTTCGTGAACTCCGACCTCCACTCGATCTACGTCCTGGTGCAGTACCGCTCGCAGTCCCTCATCGAGCACCTGCGGCTGACGTGGCGCACGAGCGGGATGCTGCCGGACTACTTCGTGACGGTCGTCCCGCCCCAGATGCGCTTCGGCAACGCCTGGTATCGCGGCACCGCCGACGCGGTCCTGCAGAACCTGAACCTCGTCGACGACCTCAATCCCGACATCGTCGCCATCTTCGGCTCGGACCACGTCTACCGGATGGACATCACGCAGATGATCGCGTTCCATCAGGAGACGGGCGCCGAGGTGACCGTGGCGGCCCGTCCGGTGCCGCG
>JBKPPN010000276.1:0-5157 GCA_046733575.1 Candidatus Methylomirabilota bacterium
GCGTGGCGACGCGCCAGACGTCGGCGGCCTCGAGCCAGCGCTCGTGCTGGTGCGGGAAGCGGACGTTGCCGAGCAGGGCGGCGAGTCGCATGGCCTCGAAGAGGTTCTGGTTGTCGGACGACGTCGAGCCGTCCGTGCCGAGGCCCACGGTGACGCCGCGGTCCAGCATCTCCCGCACGGCCGCGATGCCGCTGCCGAGGCGCAAGTTGCTCGCCGGGTTGTGAGCGATGGCGGCCCCCGCGTCGGCGAGGATCGCGATGTCGTCGTCGGTCAGCCACACCGCGTGAGCGCCCACGAATCCCGGCCCCAGCACACCGAGGTCGCGCAGCTTCGCCACCATCGACGTGCCCCACCGCCGGTGCGCCGCGATGGCCTGCACCTTCGACTCGAGCAGGTGCGTGTGCAGACCGACGCCGTGCTCGCGCACGAGCCCCGCGCACGCGGTGAGGAATTCCTCGGTGCACTGCGTGGGAATGGTGGGCGAGACGGCCATGCGGAGGCGCCCGCCCGCGCTTCCGTGCCAGCGACGGATCGTGTCGCGGGTGAGCTCGACGAGCGCCTTGGTCGGCGTCGCGGTGATCGCTTCGGCCCGCCGGCGCAGCTCCTTGGGCAGGAGGTCGAGCAGCCCGGGGATGCTGGTGTAGAACGGGATGTCGGCCACCGCGGGCGCGATGATCGCGCGCACGCCGACCTCGGTGTAGCCGCGCACGACCGCCTCGACGTCCTCCAGGCTCGGCGCGGGCGCGGCCATGAAGAGGTCGTACGCCGTCGTGCAGCCGGTCTTGAGCATCTCCACCGCGCCGAGGGCGGCGGAGAGGTAGTGATCCTCCGGCGTGCGGTTCATGTTCAGGGCCGGCCCGTGGTTCAGGAGATTCTCCAGCGTCCAGTTCCCCGCGATGCCGCGCAGGAGGTTGTTGTGCGCGTGCGTGTGGGTGTTGATCAGACCTGGAATGACGAGGAACCCCGAGGCGTCGACGGTCTCCGTGCCGGCCGGCGCGTCGGCGCGCGGCGCGACGGACGCGATCGCCTCCCCGTCGATCAGGATGTCGCGGGCGTCGATGGTCCCCGTCGTGCCCTCGACGATGCGCGCTCCGCGCAGCAGCAAGGCCATGGCGTCACTTCCTCTCCGGCAGGAGATCGTTCGTGTAGAGCTCCTCGGGCGGGACGGTCCGCTTGAGCTTCAGGTACTCGGTGTAGACGTCGCGCGAGCGGTTGACCCGGGCGGGCTCGAACTGGCCCAGCGCGACCTTGCCGCTCGTCACCTCTTCCGTGAATGCGTAGCGGCTCGCCACGCTCGCCGCGCCCACCGCGGCGTCCAGGTCGACCTCCGGATTCGCCTTCACCACGGTGC
Organism: Candidatus Methylomirabilota bacterium; assembly: GCA_046733575.1. Classification (GTDB taxonomy): domain Bacteria; phylum Methylomirabilota; class Methylomirabilia; order Rokubacteriales; family CSP1-6; genus JBKPPN01. The sequence continues at coordinate 1,352 of JBKPPN010000276.1, forward strand.
GCGCCCCTTCCTCGAGGTTCGCGGGCGCGAAGGCGTACCGCATGCCGCGGAACGTGCCGCGCAGGAACGCCTTGAGCACGTCGGGCTCCTTCGCGATCGAGTCCTCGCGCGCGAAGATCACCAGCGAGTACATGTCGAACCCGGCGTCCGCGTACGAGATCCGCTTCAGCGACTGACCCTGGGCCTTCGCCTGCTTCTGCAGTCGCGCCTCGTGGTTCGCGAAGAACGGCGCGCCGTCCACGCGCCCGCTGATGAGCGCGGGGCCCATGGCCGCGCCGTCCATCGTGACCCACTTCACGGTGTCGGGATCGAAGCCAGCCAGCTTGGCCAGGAGCGGAAACAGCGTCTGGTGACTGTTGCCCGGCGTGATCGCGATCGTCTTGCCCGCCAGATCCTTGGCGGAGTTGATGCCGGTCCCCTCGCGCACGAACACCGAGTGGGGCGGCCGACGGAAGTACGCGGCGATGGCCTTGACCTTGATGTCCTCGTTGGCGCGGCTGCCCGTGATGCCGCTGAAGTCCGCGCTGCCCGCGTCGCCCTGGCCCACCGCGATGCGCTTGATGGTATCGCCGGAGCCCGCGCCGCGGAGGATCTTCACGTCGAGCCCCTCCTCGCGGTACCAGCCCTTGTCCACCGCCGTGAAGTACGGCGTGTACTCGCCGTACGGCAGGAAGTCGAGGATGAAGTTGAACGGTCTGAGCGGCTTGGACTGCGCGTGGGCCAGACCGGCGAGCACGACGAGAGCCGCGACGAGTGGAGCGAAGACTCTGGCCATCACGATGACTCCTCTCGGACGTTCGCTGCGGCAGGGCCGCGTGGCCGGCACTCTATCCCCTTTTCGACCCGCCCGTCGACACCGCCGCGCTACACTGCCGGCCGATGACTGCGTCGCGCATCGGCTTCGGGATCAACTTCATGCCGACCGCGCCGCCCCGCGAGGTGCTCACGTGGGCGCGGACGGCGGAGGCGACGGGCTTCGACTGTCTCGGCATCTCGGACTCGCAGTCGCTCTGTCGCGACGTCTACATGACGCTGGCGCTCTGCGCGGCGAATACCGAGCGCATCCGGCTCGGCCCGCGCGTCATCACGCCGATCACCCGTCATCCCGCGGTGGCGGCGTCGGCCGCGGCGACGCTCGAGGACGTGGCGCCCGGGCGCACGCTGCTCGGCCTCGGCAGCGGCGACAGCGCCGCCTACAACATCGGCCATCGCGCCGCGTCCCTCACGCAGCTCGCCGAGTACGCGGGCGCGATCCGGAGTCTGCTCACGGATGGCAGCGCGACGTACCAGGGCAAGCGCGCCCGGCTGACGTGGGGCCGCGTCCACGTGCCCCTCTATCTCGCCGCGTCTGGACCGAAGACGCTGCGCCTCGCCGGCGCCATCGCCGACGGCGCGGTCATCCGGACCGGACTGCTGCCGGAGATCGTCCGTGACTCCATCGCGCAGGTGCGCGCGGGCGCCGTGGAGGCCGGGCGCGATCCCGACGCGCTCGATCTCTGGTGGTGGCCCGACGTCAACGTCGCGGCCGGGTATCGCGAGGGCGTGGAGGAGATCAAGATGTCGCTCGCCATGGCGGGCAACCACCTGACGCGCTTCACCACCGAGGGCAAGCACATTCCGCCCGATCTCCTGCCGAAGATCAAGACGCTCGGTGAGCGCTACGCGTTCGCCGACCACTCGATGCCGCAAGGCGGGAACGGCCGCATCATCGACGACCTCGGACTGGTGGACTACCTCGCGGACCGGTTCGCCGTCGTGGGGACGCCGGCGGACTGCGTGAAGAAGCTGGAGCGCGCCATCGACGCTGGCGCCCGCCAGTTCTGGATGAGCGTGCACTTCGACGACAAGCACCGGTTCATGCGAGACTGGGCCGCCCGGGTCATGCCCGCATTCCGCTGAGACCGTCCGGGAGGAGCCGCCTGTGAAGATCGCCGGAGTCCAGTTCGTGGGAAACATCGACCGCGAGGCCAACGTCCAGACGGCCATCCGCATGGTCCGCGAGGCGGCACGGCAGGGTGCTCGCATCGTGTGTCTGTCCGAGCTCTTCAACACCATGTACTTCTGCGTCGAGACGCGGCGCGAGTACTTCGACTGGGCCGAGCCCATCCCCGGACCGACGATCGAGCGCATGGCCGCGGTCGCGCGTGAGACCGGCATCGTCCTGATCGCGCCGATCTTCGAGCGCGCGGCCGACGGCCGCTTCTACAACGCCGCCGCCGTCATCGATCCCGACGGCCGCGTGATCGGCAAGTACCGCAAGTCGAGCATCCCGTTCATGGACGTGGCGCGCAGCACGGAGCCGCGCGGCAACGAGAAGTTCTACTTCGAACCGGGCGACCTCGGCTTCCCGACCTTCGCCACCCCGTTCGGCCGCATCGGCATTCTGATCTGCTACGACCGCCATTTCCCCGAGGCCGCCCGCGTGCTCGGCCTGGACGGCGCCGAGATCGTGTTCGTGCCCACGGCGACGACGGGCATGGCGCGCTACCTCTGGGACCTGGAGCTGCGCGCCCACGCGGTGGCCAACGTGTACTACGTCTGCGGCGTCAATAAGGTCGGGGTCGACGTGGGCGGCTCGGCGCGCAATCACCACGGCGCCAGCCTGATCGCCAATCCGCGTGGCGAGATCCTGGCCCAGGCCAGCGACACGAAGGCGGACATCGTCATCGCCGACGTCGACCTCTCCGTCATCCCCGAGCTGCGCGCGCTGTGGGGGTATTACCGCGACCGGCGCCCCGACCTGTACGCCCCCGTGGTCGAGCAGGGCGTCCGGGAGCGTGTGACCGCCGTCTGATCAAGCGAAACCGTGACGCGCGCTGGCGCGCGATCGCCGGCGCCGTGCCGGCACCGTCGCCAGGCCATGCAAGCGGGTTGACGTCGTCGCGCCAGGCGACTACGGTGACGCCGGCATTACGCTGGTGATGGCTTTCAGACTCACGCGTTGCTGCGTCATCCCGCCGCCCCGCCTCACCTGTTCCACGAAAGGATCCAGCATGCGACGTCCCGTGCGGCTGTTGCTCGCCGCGACCGTCCTCGTCGTCGCCGGATGTACCTCCGCGCGTTCGGATCGGATCGCGTGCGCCGAGATGACGGCGGGAGGATTTCGCCCCATCGCGAACGAGCGCGCGCAGCGATTCCTCGGCAAGGTGCAGGACGAGACCGCGCGCTGCCGTGGCGGCGACAAGGCCGTCGCGGGCCGTGCGCTTCCCTGGGTCGACTGGCAGAATTACTGGGCCACTGCGGACGCCGGGAGCCTCTCTCCGGGGTGGAGCGTGCGGGGCAGCCATCTGGCGCCGAACGGGCGTGGCATCGACGGCGCACTGCTGGACCTCGAGTACCAGCGCATCGAGCTGATCAAGTTCAACCTGTTCGACAACAGCGGGACGCACCGCGACTACGTGAGCGGTCGCGACGGCGTGGACGGCCGCGCCCTCAAGGTGTGGACCGAGATGCGGCTCCCGCGCGAGCATCCCGACTACGCGGCCGTCGGCGGCGACGGCGCGCACGTCTGTCGCGGCGACCTCATCCGCGCGCGCACGCTCACCGGCATCTGCAACGACATCAAGAACCCGCGCATGGGTTCGTCGGGCATGCCGTTCGCGCGCAACGTCGAATTCGAGGCGACGTTTCCCGAGCTGGGTGGCGACGAGCTCGCGCGCAACCGGCACGGCGACCGCCTGGGCCTCCTCAAGCCCGACCCTCAGCTGATCAGTCGTACGCTGTTCACGCGCACGTCCTCGGGCCCGGACACCTGTCACGACGGTCGCGGGCTGCCCGGCTACTCGCCGGAGGCGAGCTGCGACTAC
>JBKPPN010000277.1:0-5792 GCA_046733575.1 Candidatus Methylomirabilota bacterium
GCTCACGAGCGTCTCGACGGCGCGCCCGAGGGTGGCCCAGTGCTCGATCTGCGCCGTGGCGGAGCGATGGGTGGTGCGGGCCTCCTCGCGCGCCAGCGTGAGCAGGCGATCGGAGACCTTCACGGGAACGGCCATGGCGTCACCTCCGCGGGTAGCACACTGCTACCGTCAGGGTAGCACGACGCTACCGCGGCGGCCGCGCCGGGATCAGAGGCGGTAGCCGCGCCCCTTGAGCGCCGTGTCCACCGCGGCGCGGTGACGCTTCTCCCAGTCGTCGAGCGACAGCCGGGAATCGACGGCCACCTTCTCCTGGGCCTTGCGCAGCACGTCCTCGGCGCGCGGACGCGGGATGACGACGATGCCCTCCTCGTCCGCCACCACGACGTCGCCGGGATTCACGATGACGCCGCCGCAGCGGATCTGGACGTTCATGGCGCCGTCGCCCACGCGCTTGGCGGGGATGGGCGAGATCCCGCGCGCGAACAGGGGAAAGCGCTTCTCGCGTGACTCCACCACGTCGCGGATCACGCCGTCCACGACGAGGGCGGCCACGCCGCGTCGCTGGGCGATGGCGCACACGTTGCCGCCCGCCACCGCCATCTCGTCGTCGCCCGCTTCGACGACGATGACGTCGCCGGGCTGAGCGAGATAGATGGACGCGTGGAACATGAGGTTGTCGTACTTGCCGGTGCGGATGGTGAAGGCCGGACCCGCCACGCGGGGCGGACTCGGCCAGAGCGGATGGATGTCGTGCCGCATGACGCACGACAGCTCGAGCACGTCCGAGAGCTCGTTGGGGGACAGATCGGCGTAGGCCTTCACGAGATCGGCCGACGGACGGTCGATGGCCGTCGGCAGCGGGCGAAGGTCGTCAGGCACCCGTCACCTCCACGTAGACGGTGCCCCCGTCGTCCTTGACGGGATAGGTCTTCAGGCCGCACTCCGCGTCGCCCATGGGCTCGCCCGTCTTGATGTCGAACTGCCAGAGGTGCTCGAGGCACGTCAGCGCGGCGCCGTCGTGGACGCCCTGCTCCAGCGGCACGGCCTCGTGCGGGCAGAGCGCCTGACACGCGAACACGGCATCGCCGGTGTCGATGAGCAGCACGTCGGTGCCGTCGACGGTGACCTGCTTCATCCCGTTCGTGGGCACCTCGTCGCGACGGCAGGCGCGCTTCCACGCGCCCTGCGACGCGGGGGCCGCCACGGCTTCCGCCGGCGCCTTGGGCTTCACGTCGACCTTGTTCGCGCCCGGCTTGCCGGGGTCGTAGCGCAGCCGTTCGACGGGCTTGCCGCCGATGATGTGCGACGTCAGGAGCTCCTCGAGGTCGGCCTCCTGCACGCCCGCGTACCAGACGTTCTCGGGGTACACGACGACCATCGGCCCGTGGCCGCACTGCGAGAAGCAGCCCGCCTTGTTGACGCGGACCTCGTCCTTGAGTCCCGCCTTCTGGGCCCCGGCCCGCAGCGTCTTCACGAATGCCTCGGTATCGCCCTGCTGCGGACAGGTATCGCCACTCGTGCACACGAACACGTGCCGCGCGTACTGACCCATCGCCCTCACTCCTTCACTGACGTCGTCTCGTGCTGCTTACCGTAGCACGGTCGCATGATCGTCCCGGGCGACGCGTGGCCGGTTGTCGCCGCGCTCAGGCGCTCTCCGCTCCCAGCACTCCGCGCTGACGCAACGTCGCCACGTCGTCCGCCGACAGCCCGAGCAGCTCGGCCAGGATCTCGCCCGTGTGCTGACCCGCGAGCGGCGGCGGCGTCGTCTCCGCGGGCGACGCCGACAGCCGCACCGGGCAGCCGGGCAGGCGGAAGCGGCCGCGTGTGGGATGGTCGATGGTGGTGATCGCGCCACGGGCGTTCAGATGCGGGTCGTCGAGGACCTCCGCGGTGTCCTGGATGGCGCCGCACGGCACGCCGGCCTTGCCGAGGATCGCGAGCACGTCGTGCTTGGTGCGCGTGCGCGTCCACTCCGTCACGATCGCGTTCAGTGCGTCGCGATGCTCCCATCGCATCTTCGCGTCCCGGAAGCGGGCGTCGTGGAGCAGGTCGTCTCGACCGAGCACGCCGACGAGCTGCCGCCACATCTCGGCGTTCATCGGCTGGACGTAGATGTAGACGTAGTCGTTCGGACCGCCCGGCGCGCACGGATACGCGCCGCCCGGCACGCCGCCCGTGATCTCATTCGCGCGCCGCATGCTGGGCGCCTTGTCGCGATAGTGATCGACGTAGCGTCCGCGGAGGAAGTTCGCCACCACTTCCTGCATCGACACGTCGACGAGCTGTCCGTGTCCGCTGCGCTGCCGCTGCACGTACGCGGCGAGGATCGCGGCCGCGGCGTGCACGCCCGTGCCCGTGTCGCCGATGGCCGCGCCGCACCGCACGGGCTCGCGATCGGGAAAGCCGGTCACGCTCATCACGCCGCCCATCGCCTGCGCGATCATGTCGAAGCTCTTGTACTCGTGGTGCGGCCCCGAGAGCCCGAACCCCTTGATGCGCGCCACGATGATCCGCGGGTTGATGGCGTGCAATCGCTCGTAGGAGAGGCCCAGCCGCTCCATGAGGCCGGGGGCGAAGTTCTCCACCACGACGTCGGCGCGCTCGACCATCTTCAGGAAGAGGTCGCGCCCGTCCGCATGCTTGAGGTCGATGGTGATGCTGCGCTTGTTGGCGTTGAAGACGAGAAAGAACATCGCGTCGAGCCCTGGCACCTCCGGACGGTTGCGACGCGACTGCTCGCCGCCGGGCGGCTCGATCTTGATCACGTCGGCGCCCAGCCATCCCAGGAACTGCGTGCACGTCGTGCCGGCCTCGAACTGGGTGAGGTCGAGGATGCGAATGCCGCTCAGCGCGCGTTCCATGCGTCGTCCCTCCGCGTCGTATTATGCGCCGGCCCACCTGGAGTAAGGTGGCGGCCATGACGCTCGCCGACGACCGGATCCAGCGGTTCCTCGCCACGCGCCACGTCGTCGTCCTGGCCACGCTGCAGCCCGACGGCTCGCCGCTGGCCATGCCCATGTGGTTCCTGCACGACGCGACGGAGCTCGCGATGATCAGCGTGGCCGACACGCACAAGGTGCGGAACGTCCGCCGCGATCCGCGCGTCTGCGTCGTGGCCGAAGCGGGCGGCGACCCGCATGGCGGTACGGGCATCCGCGGCGTTGCCGTGCAGGGACGGGTCGACTTCGTCTCGGACGCCGAGGGACGGCGCGCGCTGGCCGATCGATTCCTCGCGCGCTACACCCCGCGCGTCGAGCGACTGTGGAACGGCCGCGTCATGCCCGACGATCGCGTTGCCTTCCGCATCGTGCCCGAGCGCGTGCGGGGCTGGGGTCTCTCCTGACCCGCCTGGCCGGACGCGTGGCCGCGATCACCGGCGGCGCTCTCGGCATCGGCCGCGCCACCGCGCGCCTGTTCGCCGCCGAGGGCGCGACGGTCGCGCTCGCCGACATCGACGTCGACGCCGCCGCCGCGGTCGCCAGGGACATCGTCTCGAGCGGCGGCCACGCCATCACCGTCGGCGTCGACGTCGGCGACACGGACCAGGTGCAGGCGTTCGTCGATCAGGTCGTGCGCGAGCACGGCCGCCTCGACGTCATGTTCGCCAACGCCGGCATCGCGCACTCGGCCCCGTTCCTGGAGCATCCCGAGGCCCAGTGGCATCGCGTGTTGCGGGTGAACCTGACGGGCGTGTTTCTCTGCGGCCAGATCGCGGCGCGACAGATGGTGCGGCAGGGCGGGGGTCGGATCATCGCCACGGCGTCCATCAACGGGTTTCGCGGCGTGGAGAACCTCGTGGGGTACAACGTCGCGAAAGCGGGCGTGATCGAGCTCGTCAAGACCATGGCCGTGGAGCTGGCCGGCCACGGCATCACGGTGAACGCCATCGCCCCCGCGCAGATCGACACGCGCCTCGTGCGCGGCCTGCCGGACGACGCCCGGCGACGCCGGATGGCGCGGATTCCCATGGGTCGCTTCGGCGAGCCGGACGACGTCGCACGCGCGGCCCTGTTCCTCGCGTCCGACGACGCGCGCTACGTGACGGGACACACGCTCGCGGTGGACGGCGGCTACCTCGCGGGCGGTCTGTGGTCGCCCACGCCGGGAGCGGACCGGATGACGACGGGATGATCCGACGCTTCTCCACGCTGTACGTCGGTCACGTCGAGCTCGAGCGCTGCGGGCTCGCCGGCACGCCGGCTGACGATCGTCGCTACGGCAACGAGCGGCTGACGGAAGCGTTCGACACCGCCATCGCGCTCGCGCGCGCCACCGATGCGCTCGGCTACGACACGCTGTGGCTGGCCGAGCACCACTTCCAGCACGAAGGCTACGAGTGCATCCCCAACGTCCCGCTCCTCGCGGTCGACCTCGCCCACCGGACGGAACGCATCAAGATCGGCTGCGCCTTCAACATCGTCCCGACGTGGCATCCCCTGCGTCTCGCGGAGGACTACGCGGTGGCCGACATCCTCACGAACGGTCGCGTCGTGTTCGGCGTCGGCCGCGGCTATCACTCGCGCGAGGTCGAGACGTTCGGTAATCCCATGCTGGATGGCGAGGCCAACCGAGACCTCTTCGAGGAGCAGGTCGAGATCATCCTCACCGCGTTCGCCCAGGCCTCGTTCGCGCACGCGGGCAAGCGCTACACCCTGCCGCCGCCCGTGCCGTACCGCGGCGACTTCCTGACGGCGCTCACCCTCGTCCCGCGACCGCTCCGACAACCCGTCGAGGTCTGGCAACCGATCGTAAGCGGCAGCGCGCGCAGCCTCGACTTCATGACCCGCCACGGGATCAAGGGCGTCATCTCCGCGACGGCTGAGGAGCTCGTCACGCGCTGGATGGCCGACTACCGTGACGCCGCCCGCCGGCACAGACGAGAGCTCGAGCTCGGCGAGGACGTGATGCTCGGCTTTCGCATGTCGCTCGGCGACACGGTGGACGAGGCGATGCGCACCGCCCGTCCGTACTTCGAGGAGCACGCCAAGTTCATGGCGCCACTCGGCATGCTCCGCTACAGCGAGGAGCACGTGAAAGCCGTCGCTGCGCGGCTGCCCCAGAGCCCCACCGGCGCGACGCTCGAGAACGGCGTCCGCAACCGGAGCTGGCTCTGCGGCCCCCCCGCCGACATCGTCGCGTACCTGAAGGACATCGAGACGCGCTATCCCGGGCTCGAGGACATCCTGATCGCCTGGGCCCTCGGCACACCCCGCGCGCTGATGATCGAGCAGCTCACGCGCTTCGCGGCCGACGTCATGCCCGCGTTCCGATCTTCAACCTGAGCCGGGAGACACAATCATGCCGAGAGTCGCGCCGATCACGCAGAAGTCGGACGTCACGCCGGAGCACCAGCCCATCGCGGAGGCGGTCATCGAGGTCTTCGGCAACATCCGCGGGCCGTTCAGCATGATGCTGCACAGCCCGAAGCTGGCCGAGCGCATGCTCGGCCTCGTGAAGTTCTTCCGCGACGACAGCGTGGTCGAAGCCAAGCTCCGCTCGCTCGCCATCCTGACCGCCGTGCGCGAGCGCGAGTCCGCCTACGTGTGGAATGCCCAGGTCGGCGCCGCGCGCCGCGCCGGCGTGCGCGAGGAGGCCATTGACGTCATCCGGGCCAAGGGCGACCCTGGCCCGCTCATCGAGCAGGAGCGCGACATCATCCTCTACACGCGTCAGCTCTTCAGGACCAACAAGGTCGACCAGGCCGCCTTCGACACCCTCCAGAAGCGCTACGGCACGCCGTGGCTCGTGGAGTTGACTGCGGCAGCGAATTACTTCGCCGTCCTCTGCGG
>JBKPPN010000278.1:0-5440 GCA_046733575.1 Candidatus Methylomirabilota bacterium
GATCGTGGGCGTCCTGCGCGTGTTTTGCGTGCCGCGTGGTTCGGCTGCGGCCGATGTCTTACTTCGCCGCGAGCACCTTCTTGCCCATCGGCGTGTCGTGGAGGTGGAAGTAGTCGAGCATGTTGCCGGCGGCGATCTGGAAGGCTTCGTCGCGGGGGACGCCGGCGAACAATTTTTCCGCGAACGGTTTCGTGTTGGGCCAGTCGCATTCGATGTGGGGGAAGTCCGTGGCGAACATCATGTGGGATACGCCGAGGTGGTGGCGGAGCTCGATGGCGACGCGTTCGACGTGCTGGACGCTGAAGTAGATGTGCTGGCGCACGTAGTCGCTGGGGCGTTGCTTGAGGGGGGCGAGGTTCAGGAGACGCTGGGCCCAGTGACGGTGGCGCTCGTACCAGTAGTCGGCTTCTTCGATCCAGAAGGGCACCCAGCCCAGGCGTGTCTCGGCGAAGAAGATCTTGAGCGCGGGAAAGCGATCGAAGACGCCGGACAGAATCATCTGGGTCAGGCTGAGCGCGGGCGGCAATCCCATGAGGGAGAGCCACTCGACGATCGTGCGGCCGGGGATCTTCTTCACCATCTCCGGGTCGGCGCTGGGATAGACGAACGTCGGCTCGCTCGCGCGCGGACCGAGGCGATCGAAGCCGACGTGCACGGTGAGCGGCATCTGCATGTCGAGCGCCGCGGCCCAGAAGCGATCGTCCTCGGCCGTCGGGTATGACTTTCCGCTCGGAAACACGCCGAGCATCACGCCCTTCAGGCCCGAGCGCGCGCAGTGCTGCATCTCGGCGATGGCGTCGTCGACGCCCGTCCACGGGACCACGCCGAGGCCGATGAGCCGATCGCGCGACACCGCGCAGTACTCCTCGGCGAGCCAGTCGTTGTAGGCGCGGAACACCGCGCGGTAGGCGTCGCGATCCGTCATGGTCGCCCACAGGCGTGGCCCGACGACCATGTTCGGAAACAGCACCTCCGCGCCGAGACCGTCGATGTCCTGCTCTTCGAGACGCTGCTCGGGCGGGCCGACGCCGGCACTGTCCTCGACCTTGGCGCCGAACGGCTGCCACGTCTCGTTCGTGCGGCCGGCGCGCAGGTCGATGAAGTTCACCGGCCGCGGCGGCTGATCCTCCACCGCGAGCCCGTCGCCGCCGTCGGGCAGCCGCACGGTGCGCGGCGCCTTGGCGCGATGCTGCGCGGACAGACGTTTCGACCATCGCTCGGGCAACACTTCCAGATGCCCATCACTCGACAAGAGCGGCGGAAGCTCGGCCATGCAGCATGTCCTCCCGGCGTGAGACGTCGCTCGACGCGCGTCCTTCGCGACGTATTATGCGCCGCTCGCGCGCTGGCGGAAGCGGTGCCTCCTTGGTAGCGTGGGCGCCGGGCGTGAGACCGGACGCCCGTACCGCCTCGGTCGCCGCCGACGTTCCGTGCAGGTCCGTGCGAGCTCTCGGGCGGGGAGAGCCGGTCGCATCTTCGCAGGGGTGCCGCGATGCGCGACGATCACGGGGCGATCCCGAGGAGGCCGCCCATGAGCGATGCCGAACTGCAGGCTGCGCGAGCGTACGAGGAGTTCTTCGTCCCCGCACTGTTCGGTCAGTGGGCCCCGCGCGTCGCGGACGCGGCACGTATCGCGAAGGGCGAGCACGTCCTGGACGTCGCGTGCGGCACCGGGGTGCTCGCGCGTGAAGCCGCCGCGCGCGTCGGGCCCGATGGTTTCGTCGCCGGTGTCGATCCGAACCCCGGCATGCTGGCGGTCGCGGCCGAGCGCACGCCGGCCATCGAGTGGCGGAAGGGTGAAGCGGAGTCGCTGCCCTACCCCGACGCGCGCTTCGACGCTGTCGTGAGTCAGTTCGGCCTGATGTTCTTCCCGGATCGCGTGCGCGCGTTGACGGAGATGTGTCGCACTCTCAAGCCGGGCGGTCGCCTCGCCCTCGCCGTGTGGGCGGGGCTGGACCGTGCGCCGGCGTACGCCGCGGCGGTCGTCCTCCTCGAGCGCCTCGCCGGCAAGGCGGCGGCCGACGCACTGCGCGCGCCGTTCTCGCTCGGTGATGCACGGCAGCTGGCTGACCTCGTGAACCGGGCCGGCATCGCAGGCGCCGCCATCGCGACCGCGGTGGGCGTGGCGCGCTTCCCGAGTATCCGCTTCATGATCGAGGCGGAGCTCCGCGGCTGGCTCCCGCTCATGGGTGTCCTCCTCGGCGAGGACCAGATCGAGCGGATCCTGCGCGACGCCGAGCACGCGCTCGCGAGCTATGCGACCCCGACCGGCACGATGGTCTTCGATCTGGCCGCTCACATCGTCAGCGCGACGAGCCCCTGACGCCATGCTTCAGCGTGTGAGTGACCTCCACGGCTGACGGCTCAGCCGAGACGGACCAGCTCGTTCTCCAGCGCGAGAACCGCGTCGACGACCTGCGTCGGCCTGAACAACGTCCCGTACGGATCGGGGAACACGATCGACGCATCATCGCTCGCCGCGCGTGACGCGCCCAGGCGGTCACGCAAGCGGGCATCCGCCTCGATGTAGCGCGCGACCGGGTCTTCCGGCAGCGCCTCGGCGAACGACGACGCGTAGAGGACTTCCGAGCGCGCGACGTGGTGGAGCACGCGGCGGAGCGGCCATCCGCCGTCAGGCGGTTGCCAGTCGAGCTCGTCCGGCGTCAGAGTGGCCGCACGCTGGACGAGCAGACGCATCACCTGGTCGATGCGCCAGAGCCACCCGTCGAGATCCGCCGGCGTCAGCGGCAAGCGATCCTCGGGAATCGTCACCGTCGAGGGCACCCAGCCGTCCGTCGGCGTGGGAAGCACGCCGTCGTCCCGCCAGCGCTGCCACTGGTCGATCTGGTTCAGATGATCGAGCGCGTGGTCGAGGACGCGGCGCAGTGGCTTCCGCGGCGTGTACGTGTACGAGGTGACCGCGGTGTAGTCGATGGGCGCTCTCGCCCCCGCATCCTGGCGCCGAGTCAGACGGTCGAACAGCTGCGCCGTCATCGGGGCGCGGACCTCGACGTCGGGCGGGTGATGCCCGAGGCGCTGCAGGTGTCGCCGCTGTCGCGCGTGGGTCTGCTCGACGTGCGCGGCAGGACCGATGGGCGCGGGATCGACCGTCCATCCCGCGACGACGCGGCCCGCCGTCGCGTGCGCGAGCATCGCCGTCCCGTGTCGCCCGATGCGGGCGGCCGCGCACACTCGCTCGCGGGACTCGTCGAGCGCCGCCGTCCACGTCTGCGTCGAGGCGGTCATGGGTTCATTAAAACATCTTCAGGTAGCGGGCGACCTCCCAGTCGGAGACGTGGTTGTGGTACTGCGTCCACTCCTGCATCTTGAACTCCACGAACGTATCGAACATCAGATCGCCGAACACGTCCCGGCTCAGCGGATCGGCGGCGAACGCCTCCACCGCGTGCAGCAGCGTGCGGGGCAGCACCTCGATGCCGTGCGTCTTCAGATCCGCGGGCGTGTACTCGTACATGTTCTCCATGTGCGGCTCGCCCGGGTCGAGGCCGGCGCGAATGCCTTCCAGGCCGGCGCTGACGAACATCGCGGCGGCCAGGTACGCGTTGCACCCGATGTCGGGCGCGCGACATTCCACGCGGCCGCCGCCCATCGGGATGCGCAGCATGTTCGTCCGGTTGTTGCCGCCGTAGCAGATGTAGACGGGCGCCCAGGTGTAGCCCGACATGCTGCCGCGCTGGATCAGCCGCTTGTAGCTGTTCACCGTCGGCGCCGCGACGGCGCAGATGGCCTTGGCGTGCTTGAGGATGCCGGCGATGAACTGGTAGCCCAGCTTCGACAGTCCGCATTTCCGCGGATCGTCGCTGGCCTGGAACACGTTCTCCCCCGTCTTGACGTCGGCGAGCGACATGTTGAAGTGCGCACCGCTGCCCGTGCGATCCGCGCGCGGCTTGGGCATGAAGCTGGCGAAGTAGCCGTGCTTGCGCGCGATCTCGTGGACCATGTAGCGGAAGAACGTGAAGCGATCCGCCATGACGAGCGCGTCGGCGTACGCGAAGTCCGTCTCGAACTGGCCGGGCGAGTCCTCGTGGTCGAACGAGAAGACGTCCCAGCCCAGTGCGTTCATGCTGCTCACGATCTCGTCGATGATCGGGTGGTAGTCCGTGAGCGTGCGCACGTCGTACGCCGGCTTGTCGAGATGGTCGCGGTCGCTGATGACAGCGAAGCGGCCGTCCGGCGTGTCCTTGAAGATGTGGAACTCCGTCTCCACGCCGAGATCGAAGCGGAAGCCCATGTCGGCCGCGCGCGCGAGCGCGCGCTTGAGGATCGTCCGCGCGCACGCGGCGAACGGGGCGCCGTGCAGGTGCAGATCGCTCGGGAACCACGCCACCTCACGATTCCAGGGCAGCACGATCGCGCTGAAAGGATCGGGGACGGCACAGACCTCGTCGTCGTTGACCGCCTGGGGCACGCCGTCCAGCGCCACGCCGGTGAACATCTCGGAGCCGCCCAGCATCTTCGACAGATGCGCGATCGGCACCGACTTCGCCTTCGGGATGCCGTGGATGTCCACGTAGCTCGCCAGGCAGTACTTCACACCCGCGTCCGCCAGTCGCCGCCGCAGCGCCTCGCTCGTCTCGGTCTTCGATGTCATCCTTCACCATAACTTTCTGCGTACGCGGCCGCGGCGGCCTCGAAGCACGCGAGGGGCGCGCGCAGGATGCCCGCGCCGATCTGTCCGCCGCCCCGGCCCGGGACGCCGACGTCCATCACGGGCACGATCTTCGTGGCGACGACCTTGTGAACGTCGATGCCGACGGGCGTCCCGCGGAAGCCCAGCGCGGGAATCCTGTACTCGGGATGCTCGGCCACGGTGATCTCGTACATGGCACGGTTGAGCGCCATCATCTCCTCGGCCGATCCGCCCTGGTAGTCCTGCAGCGCGAACGCGGCGGCCTGGGCGAAGCCACCGAGGCCGACCGTCTCGTTGATGACGCTCTCGCCGCCCATGAGCTCGACGTCGTTCTCGGTGTAGCCGTCGAACACCTTCGCCGCCACGCGAGGCAGCGGCGCGCGAAACCACGCGGCGCCGAGCCCGCTCACGCGGATCGCGAACTCCCGACAGCTGAAGGTCATGGCGCTGACCACGCTCGAGCCGTCCACCCCGTGCGCGGCGTCGGCCGCCGCCTTCGATGACGCCATGGACAGGCGCAGGAAGAAGTAGTCGCTCGCGGCGAGGTAGTCGAGGAGTCGCCGCACCTCCTTCGGGCGTGCGCCCGCGATGTCGAGGAGCGCGCCGAAGAGCTCGCGAGTGAAGAGCAGCGTGGCCGCCGTGTTGCGACTGTGGAGCTCGTCGCCCATGTGGAGGGCGCGGCGCATGAGCGGACGGAGCGGCACGCCGCCGCGCGCGCGCACGGCCTCGCCGAGCACCGGCGCGTACACTTCCTGCACCGCCTGCAGGCTGGCCCGCACGCCGTCGTTC
>JBKPPN010000279.1:0-6710 GCA_046733575.1 Candidatus Methylomirabilota bacterium
AGGTCGTTCCTGGCGAGACGGTCACGCTCCGCCATCGCGTCGTCGTGCACTCGCGCGTGCCCGTCCGCTGGACCGCGGTGCGATATCGGGGCGGCCCCGGTGGCAGCGAGAAGGTCGTCGATCTGCGGGTGGATCGACCGGTCGTCCGCGAGACTCGGTGGACCGTGCCTGCGGGCACGCGGCCACACCAGCCGTACTGGCTCCGCAGGGACGGCACCGCGGGGATCTTCGCGGTCGACGATTCCTCGCTCATCGGTCGCCCCGAGGATCCGCCCGTCGTCACGGTCGAGCACGTGTTCGAGATTGGCGGTCAGCGCTTCGTGATGGGCGTCGAGCCGATGACCGACGAGGATCCCGCGCATCCCGGAACGCGCCGGCGCCTCACGGTGATCGCGCCGGTGTCGTTGCGGTTCATCGCCGGCGTGGAGCTGTTTGGACCCGGGGCCGCTCGGCCCGTCGTCGTCGAACTCACCGCCGCGCGCGCGGGCGGGGCCGGAAGCGTGCAGCTCGACGTACCGGCGGGCTGGACCGCGACGCCGGGCGCGCAGCGCTTTCGGCTCGGCGTCGGCGAGCACGCGCGGTTCACGTTCACCGTGACCGCGCCGCCTCGTCCGATGACGGCGACGCTCGGGGCCAGCGTGGACATCAACGGCCGGCGCTACGACCAGCGGCGCGTGGAGGTGCGGTACGAGCACGTGCCGCTGCAGGTGCTCCAGCCGTCGGCGCGCGCGAGGGCGCTCTCGCTCGACCTTGCGACGCGCGGCCACCACGTGGGCTACGTGCCCGGCGCGGGCGACGAGGCGCCGGCGGCACTGGAACAGATGGGCTATGCGGTCACGTCCCTCACGGGCGCGGAGCTGACCGCGGAGCGCCTGCGCGGTCTCGACGCGGTCGTGATCGGCGTCCGCGCCTTCAACGTGAGGACCGATCTCGCCGAGCGACTGGCCGCCCTCATCGCGTACGTCGAGGCGGGTGGCACGGTCGTCGTGCAGTACAACACGCTGGACCGGCTTCCCGAGAACTGGCTGGCGCCGTTCCAGCTTCATCTCTCGCGCGACCGCGTGACCGACGAGCACGCGCCGGTCACCGTCCTGGCTCCCCAACATCCCGTGCTGACCGGACCGAACCGGATCGGGCCGACCGACTTCGAGGGCTGGGTGCAGGAGCGTGGGCTCTACTTCCCGGACCGATGGGACGACCGCTTCACCCCGATCGTCGCCTGTAGCGATCCCGGTGAAGCGCCGCTCAGCGGAGGGCTGCTCGTCGCGCGACACGGCAACGGCTACCTCGTCTACACCAGCTTCGCGTGGTTCCGGCAGCTCCCCGAAGGCGTCCCCGGCGCGTACCGGTTGTTCGCGAATCTCGTCTCGCTCGGCAAGTGACGTCCGCGCCGCACCGTGAGGAGGACGTCGAGCCGGAATCGCCCGGCGTCCCCGGCTTTCGCACGTGGCGGGCCGTCTACCTGTTCGTCCTCGGCTGGTTCGCGGTGGTGGTGGTCCTGCTGGCCGTGCTCACGGCGATGTTCGCGTGAACGCGCTCGACTGGATCGTGCTGGTCGCCACGCTCGTGGGCATCGCCGCGTACGGCTCGTGGCGCACCCGCCACCTGCACAGCCTCACCACGTACCTGCGCGGCAAGCCGTCCACGGGCTGGGGCACGATCGGCCTCAGCGTGATGGCCACCCAGGCGAGCGCGATCACGTATCTCTCGATTCCGGGTCAGGGCTTCGAGAGTGGCATCGGCTTCGTGCAGAACTACTTCGGTCTGCCCCTCGCGCTCATCATCGTGTCTGCCGTCTTCCTGCCCATGTACCGACGGCTCAACGTCTACACGGCCTACCAGTTCCTCGGTCAACGGTTCGACGAGAAGACGCGCCTGCTCGGCGCGGGTCTCTTCCTGCTGCAGCGCGGCCTCGCCGCCGGCGTCACGATCTACGCGCCGGCGATCATCGTCTCCACGGTGCTGGGCTGGCGGCTCGACCTCGTCATCATCGCCACGGGCGCGCTGGTGATCGTCTACACGGTGACCGGGGGCAGCGAGGCCGTCGCGCTCACGCACAAGTGGCAGATGGCGGTGATCGCGGGCGGCATGGTGACGGCGGCGATCCTGCTGATCGCGCGCTTGCCCGAGGGTCTCGGATTCAGCGGCAGCGTGGCCGCGGCCGGTGCGCTCGGCAAGCTCCACGCGGTGGACTTCTCGCTCGACCCGAGCCGGCGCTACACGGTGTGGACCGGTCTCTTCGGCGGACTGTTCCTCTCGCTGTCGTACTTCGGGACCGATCAGTCGCAGGTCCAGCGCTACATCGCGGGGGCCTCGCTCCGCGAAGGCCGCCTCGGCCTCATGTTCAATGCCGTGCTGAAGATCCCCATGCAGTTCGTCATCCTCATGCTGGGCGCGCTGCTGTTCGTGTTCTATCAGTTCGCGCCGCACCCGGTCTTCTTCAACCGGGCCGAGTGGCTTCGCCACGCCGAGGACAGTCGCTTCCGCGCGATCGAGGCCGAGCACACCGCGGCGCTCGCGAGCACCCGGTCGGCGCTCCGCGCCTGGACCGACGCGCGCGGCGGGGACGAGCCGGCACGGGAAGCCACCGCGCGAGCCGCCATGGTGGCGGCCAGCGAGCGCGCCCAGGCGATCCGCTCCGAGGCCCGGGCCGCGCTCGTCGCGGCGGACCCGAGGGCCAAGACCAAGGATTCCGACTACGTCTTCATCACCTTCATCGTGACCCAGCTGCCCCACGGGGCGGTCGGCTTGCTGATCGCGGCCCTGTTCGCGGCCGCGCTCTCGTCGAAGGCCGCCGAGCTGTCCGCGCTGGGCACGACGACCACGATCGATTTCTGGCGTCACTTCCGGCCGGTCGGGGCCGCCGACGAGGCACTCAACATGCGCGTGGCGCGGCGCTTCACGGCGCTGTGGGGGATCGTCGCGGTGGCCTTCGCAGTGTTCGCGGGCTTCGCCGAGAACCTCATCGAGGCCACCAACATCCTCGGATCGATCTTCTACGGCGTGCTGCTCGGGCTCTTTCTCGTGGCGTTCTTCCTGCGGCGTGTGGGCGGGAGCGCCGTCTTCTTCGCCGCGATCGCCGCGCAGGCACTGGTGATCGCCATGTACTTCTCGCTCAGCATCGGCTACCTCTGGTACAACGTCATCGGCTGCGCCATGTGCATCGCGCTGAGCCTGGCGCTGCAATCGATCCTGCCGCGACGCGAGAGCCCCACCGGCCAGGCCTCATGAGTGTCGGGCCGGTGATCGCCTTCGGCCAGCAGCCGTGCGGCTTCTTCCCGCGACGATACCTGGTGGCCTAGATCCGCACCGCGCGCAAGCTGCAGTCCGAGATCGGCGGGCGGATCGTCTACTTCTGCCACGACAGCGACCACGACCCGAGGGAGACGCGCACGACCCTGCGCCATCGCACCACCGACGAGATCGCGCACCTGAACTTCGCGGTGGTCAGCAAGCTCCAGCGCAAGTTCTCCCCCCTCTACGTCAAGCGCATCGCCGCGGAGTGGCAGGCCAGGACGGTGGCGCAGCTGACGAACTACGTCGAGCATCCCATCATCGACGTGTTTCGCGCGACGTCGGCCGCGACCGTGGGGGAGTTCTGCCTCGCCATGTACCGCGGGATGGGCCTCCTCGACGGTCTCGAGGTGGTGTGCTCGAGTGACCCCGCGGTGCGTCGCCGCGCGTGCGACGTGGACGACTTCTTCGTGGACGTGCGCTATCAGGGCGAGATCGTGCGGGCCCGCGTGCGCGACGGGTCGCTGACCCTGCACGAGGGCGGCGATTCGTACGTCACGCTTCCGCGTCCTCCGTCCGGGTTCGGCAAGGAGCAGATCAGTCCCACCCGCGACACGCGGCTACGCTGGATGCAGTCAATCATCCGGTGCACGCACTACGTGACGGGCGCGGGCGAGCAGGCGTATCTTCGTCCGGAGGAGGCGCCGGGGATCGTGTACGTGCGGCGGGAGAGCATCGAGCGGTCCGACGAAGCCTTCACCGAGCTGTCGGGCTGAGGGCATGGCGGCGAGCGATCCTGCGATCGCGACCGACACGCTGCGCGTCGGCATCACGTGCTACCCGTCGGTGGGCGGGAGCGGCGTGCTGGCCACCGCGCTCGGCGAGGAGCTGGCCGCGCGCGGGCACGATGTCCACTTCATCGCGTACGAGCGCCCGTTCCGGCTGCCGTCGGATGCGCCGCGTCTTCACTTTCATCCCGTCGCCATCAACGGCTACGCGCTGTTCCGCTTTCCCGACTACACCTTGCCGCTGTCGGTTCGCATGGCCGAGGTCAGCCGCGACCACCGGCTCGACGTCCTGCACGTGCACTACGCCGTGCCCCACGCCACCGCGGCGATACTCGCGCGCGCGATGCTGCCGCCCGAGCAGCGCCCTCGCGTCGTCACAACGCTGCACGGCACCGACACCACGCTGCTCGGTCAGGACGCCGGCTACGCGCCCGCCATCAAGCATGCCCTCGTCTCGTCGGACGCAGTGACCGCGGTATCGCAGTCGCTCCGGCGCGAGACCGAGCGCGTGCTGGACTTCGACGGCCCGATCGACGTCATCCACAACTTCTTCGCGCCTCATCCGCCCCGCCGCTCGCCCGATGCGGTTCGTCGCGAGCTCGGCCTGGGCGACGAGCTGGTGGTCGTGCATTCTTCCAATCTCCGGTCCGGCAAGCGCGTCGATCTCCTGCTCGAGACGGTGCGGCGCGTATCCCCGCGCCGCGCGTTCAAGCTCTTGATCCTGGCCGGTGAGCCGTTCGCGCCGTTCGCGGGCGACGTGCGCCGTCTGGGCCTGGCCGACCGGGTGATCGTGCGCGAGAAGGTGCACGCCATCGAGGACTACTTGCAGATCGCCGACGTCGCGCTGTACACGTCGGACGCGGAGAGCTTCTGCCTGAGCATCCTCGAGGCCATGTGCTTCGCCTGCCCGAGCGTGGCGACGTGCGTGGGCGGGATCCCCGAGGTGGTGGAGGACAACGAGAGCGGCGTCCTCGTCCCGGCCGGCGACGTGGGCGCGCTGGCCAAGGCCCTGGAGGCATTGCTCGACGACACGGAGCGACGTCGCGCGCTCGGACGCGCCGCGCAGGTGCGCGCACGCGAACGATTCTCCGCCGACGCCATCGTGCCTCGCTACGAAGCGCTGTACCGGACGTTGTGCCGGTGACCGCCCACGCCCGCGCGTGTGGCTCGATGACCCAGACATCAATGCCGTGCAAACCATCTTGCCGGGAGGCGACCATGAGAGCCCTGCCAGTTGCGTACCTCGCCGCTGTCATCCTGATCGGAGCCGCCACGCCGTCGTCACTCCGGGCCCAGACGCCGGCGCCCACCATCGCAAAGGAGATGGTGGCCGGACTGCAGCGCGCGTCCAACGACATCATCGACATCGCCGAGGCGATGCCGCCCGAGAAGTACAGCTACAAGCCGACGCCCGAGATGTCGAGCTTCGGCGATCAGCTCACCCACGTCGCCATGATCGTCCAGCGCTTCGTCGACACGTCGAAGGGCGTGAAGACCGACGCCGCGCATCAGCACGCGATGGCGAAGCCCGACCTCATCGCGCTGCTCAAGAAGACGTTCCAGGACGCGCAGGACACCGTGGGCCAACTCACCGACGCGCAGCTCCTCGAGCCCGTGAAGTTCCCCTTCGGCGACCGCACCGTCACGCGCTTCACGTACTGGCAGGGGCCGCTGTACCAGATCCGCAACCACCATGGTCAGCTCGTCGTCTATCTCCGCATGAACGGCATCGTGCCGCCGACCACGGCGCGACGCTAGCTGGCGTGCCTCGTCCATCCTGGCGGGAGCCCGTCGACGTTCTCGTCGTCGGCGCCGGCGCGGCCGGCGCCGCCTTCACGTGGAGCGTCAGCCGGGCGGGGCTCCAGGTGCTATGTCTCGAGCAGGGCGACTGGGTCGATCCGGCCAGCTATCCCACGACGCGACCGGGCTGGGAGCTGACGCGCCAGGCCGAGTGGCACCCCGATCCGAACGTTCGCCGGTTGGTCGCCGACTATCCGGTCGACGCCACGGAGTCGCCCATCACGCCGCTCATGTACAACGCGGTCGGTGGCAGCACCATCCACTGGAGCGGCCACTTCCCGCGCTTCAAGCCGTCGGACTTCCGCGTGAAGACCCTCGACGGCGTCGCCGACGACTGGCCCCTCACGTACGAGGAGCTGGAGCCGTTCTTCGACCTGAACGATCGGATGATGGGCGTGTCCGGCCTCGCCGGCGACCCGGCGTATCCGCCGAAGTCGCCCCGGCCCACGCCACCCATCCCGCTGGGCAAGCTCGGCGAGACCATGGCCCGCGGGTTCAATCGCCTGGGCTGGCACTGGTGGCCGTCCGACAGCGCCATCGTCACGCGCCCGTACGACGGTCGGCACGCCTGCAACAACTGCGGCCCGTGCGACTGGGGTTGTCCGATCGGGGCCAAGGGCAGCACCGACATCACCTACTGGCCCAAGGCCGTGACCAGCGGCGCACGGCTCGTCACCCGTGCTCGCGTGGGCGAGATCACCCTGGGCCCCGATGGGCTCGCGGACGGCGTCGTCTACTACGACGCCGAGGGCCGGGTCCACGAGCGGAAAGCCCGCGCGGTGGTACTGGCGAGCAACGGCATCGGCACGCCGCGGCTGCTCCTGAACTCACGGTCCGGTCGTTTCCTCGCGGGCCTGGCCAATAGCAGCGGCCTGGTGGGCCGTGACC
>JBKPPN010000280.1:0-3991 GCA_046733575.1 Candidatus Methylomirabilota bacterium
CCCCCCCCGACAACCCCCCCCCACGTCTGTCGTCGGCAGCGTCAGATGTGTATAAGAGACAGCGGCTACCCGGCGCTCGCGGCCCGGCCGTCGCCCGACGAGCGGGGCGCGCTCGACCAGTACCGCCTCGACGTCATCGGCAGGGCGGAGCCGATCGGTACGCCCGGTCCGGAGTTCAACGAGTTCGCCATCTACAACTCGATGATCTACGACCGGGCGGCGATGATGTACGGCGCGCTGCGCGACGCGATCGGCGACGACGCGTTCCGGTCGTTTCTCCGCGGCTACTACGCGCGCTGGGCCTTCCGCCACGTGGACGAGGCGGCGATGCGCGCGGAGGCGGAGCGCGCCGCCGGCCGCGACCTCGGCTGGTTCTTCGACCAGTGGGTGCACCACACGGGGCTCGTCGACTACGCGCTGCGGGGGGCGCGGACCCGGGTCGCCGGCGACGGCTACGTGACGAGCGTGCGGGTGGAGCGGGTCGGCGAGTACGCGCACCCGGTGGCCGTCGGCGTGCGCACCGAGGCGCGGGGCTGGACGATCGCGCGCGGCGACCCCCTCGCCCGCGCGCAGACGGTCGAGGTGCGGACGGAGGACTGGCCGCTCGAGGTGCAGCTCGACCCGCGGCACACGAGCGAAGACTGGTTCCGTCCGAACGACTACCGGTACCACTTCCCCGGGGTCGTGCCCGCGCGCGTCGCCCCGCGGCTGGTGGTCGACTGGCCGTTTCTCGCGCAGAGCGACGCGTCGCGCTACGTCGTCGCGGGCGCGCCGCTGCTGACGTCGAGCGCGCCGAACGGCGTGCTGTACGGGCTGCGCGTGCGCGGCAACTATCAGGGCCTCGTGAACCGCACGGAGGCGGGCGTCCTCTTCGGGAGCCGCACGCTCGCCGCGTGGAACACGCCCTTCCTGGTGCCGACGCTGGCGACCGACGACCCGCGCTTCCGACTCGCGCCGCGTCACGGGAAGGTGCAGTGGTGGCTGTCGGGCTCGAACCCGCGCCTGGCGCGGCACGGCCGGCCGCTCACCGGTCTCGCCTACGGGTTGTGGAACCTCGACGGCGTCACGAAGGTGCAGCTGCAGCGCACGTGGGACACGAGCCCGTTTCTCTACTCGGCCGGCCCGCGCGAGTCGCGCACCCTGGCGTTCAACGGCACCTACCCGTACTCGCGTGCGCTCGCCGATCCGCTGCGGTGGAGCGGGCGCGGCGTGAGCGAGGCGAGCGCCGAGTACCGACGCCGCAGCGCGCCCCGCGCCGGCGGGCCGGACGCGGTCGTCGGGATCGACGCCTCGCTCGCGGCGGGCATCGTCGGCGCGGCAC
This sequence comes from Candidatus Methylomirabilota bacterium, assembly GCA_046733575.1. Taxonomy (GTDB): domain Bacteria; phylum Methylomirabilota; class Methylomirabilia; order Rokubacteriales; family CSP1-6; genus JBKPPN01. The sequence goes on from JBKPPN010000280.1 coordinate 1,322, forward strand.
CGGGCGAGACACGCACGGTCGACCACGCGTACGCGAGGGCGGAGCTGGCGGTCTCGCGCACCCGGCGGTGGAGCGGCGGGCGGGACGTCCAGTTCCTGCGCGCCTACGGCGCGTACGCCGAGCACGCCCCGCCCGAGCGGCGTGTCTACCTCAGCGCCGCCGACCCGACCTCGACCTTCACGAACGACCTGTGGCGCCCGCACGGCGGGCCGCTCGCGCCGTCGATCGACAACTACGGGGCGCGCTGCTGCATCCCGGAGCTGTTCCCGGACTACCGCACGCTCGCCGACGGCCACTATCGCCCGCTCGGCGGCGCCGCGCTCCGAGGCTACGACCCGCTGGTCTCCGCCGGGGCGGTGCTGGCGGTGAACGTGGAGCAGGCGCACCGGCTGCGCGCATTCGGCGCGCAGGGGCGTGGCCCGTCGCTCTACGGCTCACTGTTCGCGGACGCCGGAGTGGCGGACCAGCTGCGCCTCTCCGGGTCGGACGGCGCCCTTCTCGGGGACGCCGGGGTCGGGCTGTCGCTGCGGGGTGCGCTGTTCGACCGCGACGTGCGCGTACGGGCGGACTTCCCGCTCTTCGTCGCTTCCGGCGCGCGCGCCGTCGACGGGCGAACGTCGTCGTCGAACGGCGAGCTGGGGCTTCGCTTCGCGTTCTCGTTCAACGACCTGTGGTGAGCGCCGCGTCGCGGCGTCGGACTTGCGACTGACAGTGCCGCCGCGGCGACGCCGTCGCGGCGCTCAACAGGGGAGACAGAGGAGATGAGCGGCCGGACCGATGTGAAGCGCGTCGACAAGCCGTGGGGCTACGAGATCATCTGGGCGCTCACCGATCGCTACTGCGGCAAGGTGCTGCACATCAACGCCGGCCAGGCGCTGAGCGTGCAGTACCACGTGCGGAAGGACGAGACGGTCTACCTGCTCGCGGGCGAGATGAAGTACTGGGTGAAGCTCGAGGGCGAGGAGGAGCTGCGCGACATGCGGCTGCGCGTCGGCGACGCCTTCCGCATCACGCCGGGGACGGTGCACTACATGGAGGCCGTCACCGACTGCGACGTCCTCGAGGCGTCGACGCCCGACCTCGACGACGTCGTCCGCATCAAGGACCGGTACGGGCGAGAGGGGACGAGCGCACCGTGACCGGTGCGTGGCAGGGGGTGGGCGGTGAGCGCGGGCGCCTCGGCGAAGCGCGAAGGGCTCGCGCTCACCGCCCACCGCTTACCTGCACTTACACGAACGCAGCCTTGGGAACGCACCGATGAAAGTCATCATCCCGCTCGCGGGGAAGGGCACGCGGCTCCGGCCGCACACGCACGTGACGCCGAAGCCGATGCTCAAGGTGGCGGGCAAGCCGGTGATGGACTACGTGCTCGACGACGTGCGGAAGCTCGGCGACGTCGAGCAGGTCATCTACATCACCGGGCACCTCAAGGAGAAGGTCGAGGAGCACGCGCACGTCGCGTACGCCGACATGCCGGCCGTCTTCGTCGAGCAGGTCGTGCAGGACGGGACCGCCGGCGCCGTCGCCCTCGCGCGCCCGTACGTCGACCAGCCGGTGCTCATCATCTTCGTCGACACGATCTTCGACGCCGACCTCGAGGCGGTCCACCGGGTCGACGCCGACGGCATCATCTGGACGAAGGAGGTCGAGGACTACCAGCGCTTCGGCGTCGTCGTCACGGACGCCGAGGGGAACATGACGCGCATCATCGAGAAGCCGTCGACCCCGATCTCGAAGCGCGCCAACATCGGCTTGTACTACATCCGCAACTGGAAGCTGCTCTACGAGGGCATCGACCACGTCCTGAAGCAGCCGCCGAACAAGGGCGAGTACTACCTGACCGACGCCTTCCAGTACATGATCGACCACGGCGCGAAGATCCGCGTCGTCGACGTCGCCGGCTGGTACGATGCGGGCAAGCTCGACACGCTCCTCGAGACCAACCGCGCGATGCTCGACCGCGGCCACTCGCGCCGGCCGTCGTCGCTCGGCAAGGGGGCCAGGGTCATCGACCCGGTCTACATCGAGGACGGGGTCACGATCGAGGACTCCACGGTCGGCCCCAACGTGTCGATCAGCGCCGGCTCGCGCATCGAGCGGTCGACGCTTCGCGACACCGTGATCGGCGAGCAGACGACGATCGCCGACTCCGAGCTGACCAACTCACTCGTCGGCGACGCGGTGGTGCTCGAGGGCGTGCGCGGCGCGGTGACCGTGGGGGATCATTCGGAGATCCGGGTCGGCGGTGAGCGGTAGGCGGCACGCGTGACCCGGTAGACGCGAACGCACGGGGCCGGGATCTCGTCCGGGATGCCGGCCCCTCGTGTGCTTCGGGTCGCGCTCACCGCGTCCCGCCTACCGGCGCTCACGCAAGTCCGGCCGCCGCCACCAGAATCGTCAGCGCGCGCGCCAGGCCGACCGTGCCGTCGGCGTTGTCGAACCACTCGCCCGTCGTGTGCGTCTCGCCGCCGCGTCCGCCGGCGCCGATGGCGACCGCGGGCACGCCGAGCGATATCGGGACGTTCGCGTCCGTCGAGGCGGTCGAGAGCTCCGGCTCGCGGCCCACGAGCCGGGTCGCGGCGGCGGCGGCGGCGACCAGCGGCTCGTCGGCGGGCAGCTCGCCGCACGGGCGGTCCCCGATGACGACGATCTCCTCGGTGAGCGCCGGCG